>JAGYNL010000234.1 GCA_018399865.1 Candidatus Bipolaricaulota bacterium
CGCGCTTCTCTTTACATTACTGCAGCTGTTATCTTCCTCTAATCCTACAACGGTTCATGATATTCAGCCTGACAATGAATAAGAACAAACGAGCTTAGCTTCGCCCAGGGCGTACTTGGCATTGATAGTCTATTCATGCTGGCCTGAGTCACCAATACCTTATTAATCTATCGAGAAAAGCATACTCGACCGTTAATCAAAGGCAAGATCCATAAATAATAACAAACCATGGAATAACAAGGCCCACATCGTAAGACGCTCATCCAAGAGCTTAACGCCCTGAGCTTAGAACGCTCCACTTGTTTGAGAGCGCTCCAGGGCCCGTCTTAGGCAAGAGGTTAAAGAATGTAGAATCCTACACTGGAATTTTCAAAAGCCCTACATAAGTTTCTACAGATCATAGAGGCTTGACATTTGTTCTGATACAAGGTATCTTTCGCAAGAAAAGCTTCAATATAGGCCTATAATGAAAGTTTTATTTCCGGGCAGAATAGCTCTATCAAAAAGGATTATTAACCCACAAACTAACTGGAGCCTGTCTTGTAGATCTTTTTGAAAAAGGGGGTTAAGCTAAGTAACCGTTAGCTACGCGTCACTAAGGAGGTACAGTAATAAACAATGTTTTTAACCAACATTGGATCTTAGCCAGCGGGGTAAGGAGGTAAAGAATGGTCACATACGAGTCATTGAAAGAGCAGATAGCTAAAGAGAGAATAGAGTTTGTCGATTTCAAGATTGTTGATATGATTGGACGGTGGAGGCATATCACCATACCAGCCAGCACCTTCTCACCTCAATTACTTGAAAACGGCGTTGCCTTTGACGGCTCAAACTTCGGTTATGCAAGCGTACAGGGAAGCGATATGCTACTTAAACCTGACCTTGATACAGCTAGAGTAGATTGCTATAACAATGAGAAGATTCTCTCGATCATAAGCGATATCTATCTAGCAGGTGGAAAGGGTCCCTTCAGTGGAGACCCCCGACAAGTTCTGCAAAAAGCAGAACAATACCTTATCTTTGAGGGTATTGCGGACTGTTCAATGATGAGCCCGGAATTTGAATTCTACGTATTCGCTCAATCGGAATACGGAGTTGGAGATGCTGAATCCTATTACACGCTCAGTCCCTTGAACAGTAATGTCGAGGTGTCTTATTACCACATTTCACCGCCTGAGGACCAGCTATTTTCCCTTCGCAACGAGATCTGCCGACAACTGGAGAAGAGAGGTATCCCTGTCAAATACCACCACCATGAAGTTGGCCCTTTGGGCCAACTGGAGATCGAACTGGGATTTGATACAGCCTTGAAAATGGCCGATGCTACCCTGATAGTGAAAAACCTCGTACGTAACGTTTCAGCACAGCAGGGGCTAAGCGCTACTTTTCTGCCCAAGCCAGTCTTTGGCCAAAACGGCAACGGAATGCATGTCCACCAGTACTTAGCAAGCAAAGGCATGAGTTTGTTCGAGCAAGGCGGTAGACTTTCCGAGCTTGGGTTATGCTATGTGGGCGGCATTCTATCACACGGCCGCGGCCTATTCGGATTAACTAACCCCTCGACAAACTCCTACTGCCGTCTCGTGCCTGGTTATGAGGCACCGGTTTCGTTGGCTTTTGGGGAAGGGAATCGTTCTGCGGCCATTCGTATCCCAGGATATGCCACAGCAGCACAGCGAAGGATTGAGCTTCGAACAGTAGATGCTACATGCAATCCATATTTCGCGTTTGCGGGCATGTTAATGGCTGGAATAGACGGAATTAAGCGCAACCTCAACGCGATCAAGCTAGGGTTTGGACCCTACAGCCAGGACCTCTACGATTTATCAGCCAAACAGCTTCAAAAAATCGTGCAAGCACCGGCAAGCCTTGGTGAGGCTCTTCAAGCCCTGGAACAAGATCATGACTACCTTACCAATGGCGACGTGTTCGATGAAGATCAGATAAGGCAGTGGATAGGAACAAAAAGAGAAGAAGAACGGCAACTGCGCCGGCGCCCACATCCATACGAATTCTCACTGTATTACGATTTATGATTCATATCCCTGGTGGCCTCAGTTATGTTTCCAACCGAAACTTATACAAAGCAAGAAAGATCTCCTTGTTGCATAATTCGAGCTAGGCTTGTAGTATTCGGTAAGTAGGATTACACAATTGGCTTAACAGAAAGTTTTCTTTCTAAGAAGGAGAAAATCGCAAATCATGCAGGTAAATGGAGGTATGTACCGGGTTCTTTCTGAGAAGCATTGCTTGCAGATTCATCAAGCAGCCTTGAGGGTGCTTGACCGTGTTGGAGTTCAGGTTGATAGCGACCGGTTTTGCGAGATATTGTCTGAAGCCGGTTGCAGGGTCGATAAGAGCAGACGGGTAACTATCCCTCCTGAGGTTGTAACAAAAGCTTTAGAGAAGGCACCAAACAGGGTGATTCTATACGGGCGAGGGGAAGTCCCACCTCTTGATCTCGGAGAGAGGCGCGTCTACTTGGGCACGGGTGGAGCAGCTATTACTATTCTAGATTTGGAAACTGGCGAAATTCGAGCCTCCAATTTAACTGATCTGTGTGACATCGCCTGGTTAACTGAAAACCTACAAAACATCCATTTCCTCCTGCGTCCGGTGGTAGCCAGAGACGTGCCAACTGAGTTGCTAGATGTTAATAAGTACTATGCATGTCTTTCCAACACAAGCAAGCATGTAATGGCCTCTGCCATATCATCAGATAAGGCTCACGATGTAATCGAGCTAGCAGCCATACTATCGGGCGGGCAGAACCAACTGCGTGAGCGCCCGATCATCTCATTCGTTACTTCGTGGATGATAAGCCCACTGAAACTGGACATCCCTGCAGCAGAGGTATTGTTGACAGCTATAGAAAACGGGATCCCGGTTGCACTTTCCTCTGCCCCCATAGCTGGGTCCACTGCTCCCCTTACCCTAGCAGGAGTGCTAACGCAAGTACACGCAGAAGAGCTATCAGGTATCGTCCTCACACAAGCCATCCGTAGTGGGGCCCCAGTTCTTTATGGACCGGTTCCTGCTGCTGCAGAGCTTCATACAATGAGTTACTTGGGAGGAGCAGTTGAGTCAGGGCTACTTAACGCCGCTTGCGTGCAGTTGGCGGAGCTCATAAATGTGCCTATCTACTCAGATGCCGGCCTGACTGACTCCAAGCTCCCCGATGTGCAAGCTGGTTACGAAAAAGCAGCCAACATCATGCTTGTCGCCATGGCTGGAGGTAATTATATTCACCACTCTGCAGGCATGCTTGAATCTATGCTCACAGTGGCATATGAACAGTTCGTTATCGATAATGACATAAATGGAATGGCGCTGCGGGCTCTGCAGGGAATAGAATTAAGCGAAGATACATTAGCTGTTGATGTTATCGAAAAGGTAGGACCTGGAGGCAATTACCTCACTCAACGTCATACAATAGATCACCTAAGGGGAAAGGAATATTACACCCCACTAACAAGCGATAGACGTTCAAGGGATGCCTGGACCAAGGCGGGCATGTTGGATGCAAGGGATAGGGCAAGGGAGATAGCTCGGGAGATACTAAGTAGGGAACGCCCAACCCTAATCCCTCCTCAAATTGATGATAAAATCCGTTCCCGTTTCGATATCCTTGTTCCAAGGCAAATCCCCATATGAGACTGCCATGCTCACAATTTTCCAAAAGGAGGACAAGTGAAAGATTTTGCACCAGTGGCATATCTGAGCAAGACCCAAGCTGAGCAACTACACAAAGCCGCTCTCACGATACTCTCAACCACCGGAATTCATCTTCCTCATCCAGAGGCTCGTGACCTGTTAAAAAGAGCAAAAGCCAAAGAGGACAAAGATGGTAGGGTTTTGCTGCCCAAAGCTATGGTGGAGGACGCCATTTCCAAAGCCCCGTCTCATATAGAAATCTACGATCAAAACGGGAACCAAGCACTTGACATGGCAATCAATAATACTTACTTCGGACCTGGCTCCGATTCCCTGTACGTACGCGATCATAATTCAGGCAACATGCGCCGGGCTATGTTGCAGGACGTGATAGACAACGTGAGGATCGTGGAACAACTGCAATCATTTGATTTTGTCATGTCCATGGGCCTTCCCAAAGACGTCGAGTCGAGTAAGTTATATAGTACTGTATTTCGAGAGATGTTAATACACTCCACGAAGCCCATCATAGTAACATCAACCTGTCTGGCTGATCTCCAGGTCCCTCACCAGATGGCTTCCCTCGTTGCCGGCGGGGAGGGCCATTTCAGAGCCAAACCATTCTTCGTTGCTTATATAGAACCTGAATCCCCACTTAAGTTTGAAGAAAACATTGTTGACCGCATCTGGTTCTGTGGAGAAAAACATATTCCGACAATGGCTGTTGCAGCCTCCAATCTTGGTGGAGGAGGGCCAATCACTATGGAAGGCGGTATGGCGCAAGGCATAGCCGAATCTCTCGCTGGATTGGTGCTTCTGCAGATGAAGCACGAAGGTGCAGGCTTCGTATTCGGTTCTAATACTTGGGGCACAGACATGCGAACGGCGATAGTCAGTTACGGCTCGCCGGAGTGCGCCACTTCAAGCGCGGCTTATGCTGACATGGGACGTTTCTACGGCTTACCCTCTTGGGCAGGAGCTGGTTGCACTGACGCGCATGCAGTTGATGCGCAAGCTGGCGAAGAAGCATTTCAGTCGATCCTGTTTGCGCTTCAAGCAGGGGTTACATTAGCACATGATGTAGGATTTCTAGCATACGGCTCGCTCTATGATGCCAGATTCTTGATCCTGACCGCCGAGATGATTTCACGCGCCCGTCATATGTGGCGTCCGCTAGATGTAAACGAGGATAATTTGGCACTTTCAGTAATTGACGACGTAGCGCGTGCCAGTATCAAAGGAGAGGGGCCCACTATATACCTGAGCCATCCTCACACAGCTAAGAACTTCCGCCGTTCTCTGTACGTACCCCCTGCCTTCATAGATAGGAAAACTATAAACTTCGGTAAGGAAGAAGATTCACTTCTAGAAAGACTTAGTGAGCAAGTGCAAGAGATGCTGGCTTCA
>JAGYNL010000235.1 GCA_018399865.1 Candidatus Bipolaricaulota bacterium
TAAAACCCCAATAACTCCTAGAACTCTCTTCACGACTGTGTCCTTTCACCTCGACCGGGGTTTCATGCTCTCACGCATTTTCAGATTTACTCGTGATTTCCACGAACTCGCGCAATCCCTCCAGTCCCCTCTCCTTATGACCGGTCAACAGGTTGGCCAGCGGAAGCAAATACATGCTGAAAATGCCACACTCGTATGTGTTGGGTGAACTTGAGGGAAAGAAGATGCGGCCATGACGACCACAACAACCTGGACCGCTCTGGCCTTATATCAATGTCACCTATGGGCTCTACTATAGGTATGGCAAGGATATTTGTCTGGCTTCTAAGAAACTTGTGCTTCGGGGTGAGAGTGATTTTCGACCACGTAGTTATATCGGCACCTGGCAGCGTATGGAGTCCGCGCGGGACCCTCAAAGTATATGAGAAGGTTGCCTGCTCACCGGTATCCAGTTTTGCGAAGTGCGTGGTTTTGCCTTGTGTTACCGATAGGTTAGGTGCAATGAGCTCCGCTACCCTGATCCAAGGGATCGGCTGGCCGGTATTAGTCAGGTTGACCGTCACATCGACCGTTTCCCCTTCTGTTGTTCTAGTTGTGCTTAGATTTCTGCTGAGGGTAATCTCTGGTGTTAAGGATTCGCCTGTGCCGAGTAAGGCGAACCCGGCGTATACAAGAAATGGGATAGTAATGCTCAGCACTCGCCCATCTCGCACTGCAAAACCTAATACCAACAGCACGACAGCAATTGCTAAGATAGTCCCTATTCTTGGACAGTCAGGCACGCTTAGCCTACCTTTGGCACAGGCACAAATCGCAGGATTCTATCTATAATATCTGATGCGGTGATCCGTTTTGACCAAAGATCCGGATTGAGAATCAAGCGGTGGGCCAATGCTGCACCAGCAAATTGCTTAACATCGTCTGGTAAGACGAAATCTCTGCCAGAAAGGGCGGCCTGAGCGCGTGCAAGCTTAAGAAGAGCAAGGGATCCGCGAGGGCTAGAGCCGACATAAACGTCATTGTCAGTACGTGTTCTTTCCACGATTGAGACAATGTATTTCTCGATGTCCGGCTCTACAAAGATATCCTCTATGGAGGCGCGCATCTCTAGCAGGCAGGAGGCACTGGCAACGGGGAAAAGGGCTATCTGGTCAGACCTTCGCTGTCGCCTCCTTCTCAAAATTTCCACTTCCTCATCATGACTTGGGTATCCTACTGAGAGTCGGATCATGAATCGGTCCAGTTGAGCTTCTGGTAAGGGGAAAGTTCCCTCGTACTCGATCGGGTTTTGTGTAGCTATGACTACAAACGGTGATGGAAGGGCATGAGTTTCACCATCGATAGTGACCTGTGATTCCTGCATCGCTTCCAGCAGCGCCGACTGTGTCTTTGGCGTGGCGCGATTGATCTCATCTGCCAGGACGATGTTGGCAAATATCGGGCCAACGGTAAGGGTAAATTCCTCTGACTCGCGGTCGAATACGTGCGAGCCAGTAATGTCGCTCGGTAGAAGGTCAGGGGTAAATTGGATTCGCTTAAAATTCATCCCCAATACCTGGGCAAAGCTACGTGCTATTAATGTCTTTGCT
>JAGYNL010000236.1 GCA_018399865.1 Candidatus Bipolaricaulota bacterium
AGTGAAAGCGAGTCGCTTGGCAGAATTGAAGTTATCCGCTCAACTATGCCTACTCCAGTAGCTACTTGCTGACCGTTGATAGCCATTATTACATCATCAACCTCGACTCCTGCCTTGCCCAAGATAGATGATGAATCTACATCTGTTACCTTATTGGTGTAAGTGGTGGAAAGAAAATACGCGCCGATAACATAACGCTTCTCATCTGGGAGAAACTGCGGTGTGATAGTGTAGGTATTGACATCTTTGTCACGCTTGACGGAAATAGTGACTGGGCTGCCCGCTGCCTGTTGAACTATCCTTCCTAAGGCCTCTACATCGTAAACTGACTGACCATTAACGGTCAGTACAAGATCGCCCGGCTGTAGAACTTTTTCTGCTGGCTCCCCTTCCACTAAGCCGGCTACCTGTAAAAGTGGAGTTCCAAAGGCCCACAGTATGATTAAGATAACAATAAGCGTAGTCAATAAGTTAGCTGCCGGTCCGGCTAGGCTGATCGCAATGCGTACCAGTGGGGGCTTGCTGTATAGGAGGCGCTCAGTGGGCACATCATCGCTTTCTGCTGCTCGATCTTCCCCTGCAAGCCGGACATAACCGCCAAAGGGTATCGCCCGCAGGGAGTATCGCGTCTCACGCTTCTTTACAGAAATGAGTCTTGGGCCAAAACCTATAGCAAACTCGTGTACATACACGCCGCTGAGCTTGGCCACAAGGAAATGCCCTCCCTCGTGCACACCAATAAGAATCAGCAATGTACCAGCAAATATCAAAACGGTACTCATGAAATCTCCTTCCAGCTAATAACAATAACCCGCTTGGTTTTGCTATTCACGCGGACAGTATCCGAGATCCTTTCCCCTAACACCAAGATTATACCCTCTCTATCACAGAGGAGTGGAACCCTGTCGCGTATGTAGAAAGGAACATGGGCATCAATGAAGAAGTCCTTGAGTTTTTTCGTTTGTGAGAATCCTAAGGGCCAAAAGCGATCACCTGGCTTTCGAGTACGAAGATGGAGCGGAAACGACACTTTATCTTCGTCAATGATCTCCATGTTTTCGTTCTGCTCTTTTAGAGTTCTCAAATCCCCATTCCACGGAGCAATTTTGAGATTCAAGGTTATACCGAAGGACGGTAAGGCAGTTATCCCAAGCGGTACTTCTACCTGTTTAATTCTAACATTTCGCAAGCCAGGTCGTGCTAAGGTGACATCATTTTCCTGAATCCTGGCCTGGATGTGCGGAAGATGTACCTCGCCGTGAGCGCGCGATGACTTAACTAGAACACATAAGTCATCTATATTTGTCTTACTGATTCCTTGCAGGTTGCCTCTCACCTTGGTTAGGGCTTTTCTAATAAGGGCTCGCGTAATTCCTGAAGGACACTTTTTCAGGTAATCGCGATTGAGGCTGATGCTGTGGTTAGATTCAGCCCGAATCGCGCTTTCCCATAATGGATCCAGAACATCGCAAAGCGATTGGTCCTGATCGCGAACGATCTCAGCCATACGTGATACTGCCTGGACAAATCTAGGGTTTAAGGTCTCCATAATAGGGATAATCTCATGGCGAATGCGATTTCTGGTGAATCTTGTATCAGCATTGGAATGATCATATCTCCAGGGGAGATCATTTTTGTTCGCGTAGGAAACGATTTCGGGTCGCGTCACATCAATCAACGGCCGGATAAAGGGAAGGCTAACTGGCTTAATCCCGGCAATTCCTGTCATACCTGCTCCACGTATTAGGTTGAACAATATGGTTTCAGCAAGATCGTTTGCCGTGTGTCCTATGGCTATCTTCGCAACGTTGGCATCACTAGCTACTTCTCGTAGGAAGTTCAAACGAACCATCCTCGCTGCTTCTTCTAGGCCTAACTTCTCCTTGCGAGCCACTGCTGACACGTCAATAGCCTTACTCACCAGCTTTAGCCCGCGCTTGGAAGCAAGCCGTGCCACAAAAAGCGCATCACCCCTGGATGCCTCTCCGCGTATCTTATGATCAAGGTGCGCCAGGACAAGTTCTAGCTGATATTGTGGGACCAGTTTACAAAGAACATCTAGCAGGACTACCGAATCCACACCGCCAGAGATAGCGACAAGTACCCTATCTCCTTTATTAACCATGGAGTGCGACGAGATTGTTGACAACACCTTTTTTATAAGCATCACATCTCGATTGTGGAGGCAGACATACATGAAGTCAACGGACAATTGTTAGTGATGCTAGCTGGTATAGAAGCTGGGCCTGCGATCGCCAAGCCGGTCGTTGAGGGGGTTAAGGGCTTTTTGGCACGCATCTTTTGGATCTATATGCACTACCTCAGCGCCTTCTTGTGTTGGAGAAAGACGAACCAGAATCTCGCCACTAGGAGATACTATCTGGCTGTTACCTGTAAAATGTAGGGTGGTATCAGTACGGGATTCTTCCCCCACACGATTAGCAGTAGCGGTGAATACACCGTTTTCTAATGCCCGTACTTGCATTGTTAGCTGAGCGTAGACAGGCATTACTAGGTTTGCTGGGTGGGCTATCACCTGCGCGTCCTTCAAGGCAAGGGTTCGCGCAGCTTCAGGGAAGAAATGGTCAAAACAAATCATCATTCCAACCTTAGCTATTCCGATATCAGCTACAGAGAAAGGCAGATTGCCAGGAGAAAACAACTCCTTTTCATGGAAGAACAGGTGTATCTTACGGTATACCGATACCAAT
>JAGYNL010000237.1 GCA_018399865.1 Candidatus Bipolaricaulota bacterium
TGTGGCTATTGCCAGTGCTTTCGCGGCCCAGCCCCGGCTAATGCTGTGCGACGAGCCATTCTCATCGCTAGACGTCTCGGTTCAAGCTTCGCTTATGAATCTGCTGGTTGACCTGCAGCAGGACAGAGGTACAGCCTACGTATACGTATCCCATGACCTGGCAGCAGTCCGTTATATTGCGGACTGGATTGCAGTTGTTTATTTGGGACAGTTGTGTGAGGTTGGTGCGGGAGAGGATGTATTTCGGCCTCCCCATCACCCCTACACCGAGGCACTGTTGTCCGCTATTCCGGTCCCTGATCCGGACTTGCGCCAGAAGCGGATTCGATTGAGAGGGAGTGTCCCAAGCGCTGTCAACATTCCCGCAGGTTGTCGCTTTCATGCTCGTTGTCCTCGAAAAGTCGGTTCAATCTGCGAGGTTGAAGCTCCTTCCTGGCAGGAATTAGGCGATTATCATCGTATCCGTTGTCATATTCCGCCGGATGAGCTGCACGATATGCAGGAAAAGAGCCCGGAAATAACTACTTCATAAGGAGAGCAAAAATGTGGATGTTCCTTGCCCGTCGCATTGGCTTCATGCTAGTAGGTATGGTGGTGGCCTCTGTGATCATTTTCGCTCTAACCCAGATTATGCCAGGAGATGTGGCCAGGATGATCTTAGGGCGATGGGCAAAGGAAGAAGCAGTGAATAATCTGCGGAAGGAGCTGGGGCTTGATCGCCCGCTGTATGTCCAGTACTTCGACTGGCTGAGCGATTTCACAACCGGGAACTGGGGTGTCTCGCTGACTACGCGCGTACCGGCGCGTCCTCTGGTGCTGCAAAGGTTGTGGAATTCTGGCCGATTAGCGGCACTGTCTCTGCTGATGTTTGTGCCACTTGGAATATTCCTCGGTGTCTTCGCGGCGCTGCGGGAGGATAAAGGGATCGATCAATTCCTGCGCGGCGGGGCTATGGCGCTTGCCGGGATGCCAGAGTTTGTTACGGGGCTCATCCTAATTGCTGTCTTTGCGTTGGCACTGGATTGGCTGCCAGCAAACTCCTCTGTGGACCCAGACATAGGCTTCATGGAGGCTTTACCGCAGATGATCTTGCCTGCAGCAACTGTAAGCCTGGTGGGGCTTGGCTATATAATCCGAATGACGCGTTCAAGTACCATAGATGTTCTCAAGGCGGACTACGTACGCGCTGCCGACTTGAAGGGGTTGCCGCGAAGTCAGGTGCTGATAAAGCATGTGCTGAGAAATTCACTTTTGCCGACAATTACCGTTGTTGCTTTGAGTGTTGGCTGGTTGATAGGGGGGTTGGTTGTCACCGAGTCGGTGTTTGGATACCCCGGTCTGGGGCGGCTGTTACTTTACGCTATCCAAAGGCACGACTTGGTATTGATCCAGGCCTGCGCCATGATAGTTGTTGTCGTGTATAGCATTTCTAACCTGGTGGCAGACCTGTTGTATAGCGTATTCAACCCGCGTATCCGGCTGCAGTAGCTGCAGGTCGGCAATACTTAGCGATTGGCAAGCATACTTGATGAAAATGGAGTTATTCAATGGGTGAAGGGAATGACATTGTAGCACAGTATATCCGTGAGATGAGTTGGGGCGGTCTACCCCATGCAGTAAAAGAGAAAGCCAAGCTGTGCCTGCTGGACGACCTAGGGGCGATATTGGGCGGTACACTAACGCCGATAAGCTCCATAGCAGCGAGCTATGCAAGCCATACCTGGTGCGGTGAGGAGGCTACTATCTTGCTGCATTCGCAGCAGGCTAAAGCTGCAGGTGCTGCGTTTGCTAACGCTTGTGCAGGAAATGGATTAGACATTGACGATGATGCCATCTTTACCCGTGGCCATCCGGGGGCACAGCTGCTACCTGTAGCATTAGCCGTTGCCGAGAAAGTGGAAGCGGGGGGTAGGGCTCTTCTGGAGGCGCTGGTCATCGGTTATGAGATAGCGATCCGAGCTGGTCGTTGTTGGCACGATCATCACCA
>JAGYNL010000238.1 GCA_018399865.1 Candidatus Bipolaricaulota bacterium
ACAACCTGGCTTGTGCCGACTGTATTAGGTGGAATATTTATACTGGGAAAGCTGCTAAGGATCTCCGATGCTTATATCGTTATGTTGGGAAGTGCCGCGACTGTGATATTTGTGGGTGCTTTCTTTCATGATTTGGCGCTCACTGTTGCAGCGGGGCTAAACCTTCTTCTTCTTACCTTCACTCATCGTAAGGATCTAGGTTGGGATCTGCCATGGAGTTTCTGATTCAGCATGAGTGGTCGCTTGTTGGTTTTTTCGTTGTTCTTTTTGTAATAGCAATCTCCAACCTATGGGGAATACCTAGGCTTAAGACTAGGGGATCGCAGAGCGGTAGCCTGGTATCAATTCTTATTCCCATGCGTGATGAGGGTCATAACGCAGCTGGCGCAGTGGCAAGCGCCCTAAATCAGAATTACCCGTTTTGCGAGGTTATCGTGCACGAAGAGGGATCCCAGGACCACACTCGCGAAGTCTTAGAAGGCATTGATGATCCTCACTTTTCGGTTATCTATGGCAACAATCCGCCCAAGGGATGGCTTGGTAAGCCTTGGGCTTGTCATAACCTGGCCATGGCCGCTCATGGCGACCTGCTCATTTTCTTGGACGCAGATGTTCGGCTTTCGCCAGAGGCAGTATCTTCAGCCGTTACCGAGCTTGAAGAGAAGAATCTGCATGTACTCTCACTTCTTCCCCGGCAGATAACCCGCACATTGGGGGAACTGCTTGTTGTTTCCATCTTACCCTGGGCACTTTCTAGCTTCTTTCCCCTGATCTTGGTGAGGCTTCTTGGTGTTTCAAGAGTAGCAGCCACTGTAGGGCAGTTTGTGCTCATCAGAAGAAAGGCTTATCAGAAGATCGGGGGTCACGCAGCGGTTAGAGACAGTGTGTTGGAGGACATGGAATTGGGAAAGCTAACTGTAGCTAATGGTTTGAGCCTGGGTCTTGCTTTTGGAGACAAGCTTGTCAGTTGCCGTATGTATAAGGGCTTAAAGGAAGCAATCAATGGCCTTTCCAAGAACCTTTTTACGGTATTTGGTAAGCGCTTGGGCTTTTTTGCCTTTGTGTGGACTTACATTCTTTATACAGCTTGGCAGCCCATAGCTCTGATTGCTGCAAATCTTATTTCGGGAGTAGGAGGGCAGGACCTATTGTTACCGGCATTGCTCACGTTTTCTTTATCATCTACCCTCTGGGCGTTCACAGCCATTCGGTTTCGTACAAGTATAGTTCTTGCCATTTTATTTCCAGTCATTACTGTCATTTCATGGTTCATAGCTGCAAGATCAGCATTTTGGCACTTGACAGGAAGGGGAACATGGAAAGGAAAATCCATACATGCGTCAAAGGAGACACTATGAGGAAATTAAGCACTACATTGCTTCTAGTTGGTGTAATCTGTGTTACAGCATTAGGAGCTCTCCCTGATATAGAAGGTCGTTGGGCATTGTTGGAAGTGACTTCCGACTACTGGCATGTGCCTTTGGCAGGTGAACGCCAAAGGACCGGGATCGTTGTCGGATCAGTAGAAATCGACCAGGATGGCATGGAATTTGTAATGAAGCAGCTTTCATTATGCAAAATGTGGCTAAACTCAGGCACTGACCTTGTCAAAGTCGAGATACCTGAATCCTTCGTTTCGAGCGTTTCCATGAAAACTATCCCTGGGCGCATCTACAACGAGGATAATGGTTACCGCGTGGAGGTTCCTTGGTTTGTACTGATAAACGGCGCCAGATTAACTGATCCAGAAGATGACCTTCTGCCTGAAATCGCAGATGATCCCAGGGTGTACGATCAAGATAAAGACGGGCATCCAGGGGTTACTACCAGGATAAGCATTATTGGTCTTATATCAGGAGAAGCATATGTTGTGCAGAGGGTAAGAAAATCG
>JAGYNL010000239.1 GCA_018399865.1 Candidatus Bipolaricaulota bacterium
ATGTGTTACAGATGGTGAGCTGTGCTAACTCCGGCCACCCCGGAGGGGCGATGGGAATGGCTGATGTCCTTACAGTTCTCTATTATCGATACTTGCGCCATGATCCACAGAATCCAGCATGGCCAGACAGAGACCGTTTTCTTCTCTCTAACGGACACACTTGCCCAGTTTTATACGCGATCCTTGCTGCCCAAGGTTACTTCCCCCGCGCAGAGCTGTGGCGGCTGCGCAGACTTGGTAGTCTGCTACAGGGACACCCATCGACAGCATGGAATATCCCAGGTATAGAGCTATCCAGCGGTTCTTTGGGAAACGGTCTCTCCGTAGGAGTTGGGATGGCGCTTGCCGCTAAGCTGTCTGGGAAAGACAGCCGAATCTATTGCTCTATATCCGATGCAGAGTGTCAGGAAGGGCAACCATGGGAGGCAGCAACTGCCGCTGTGCACTACCGGACGGATAATCTATGCGCTGTTCTGGACTGGAATATGTGTCAGATCGATGGATATACCACCCACGTAATGGATGTGGGAGATCTTGCCGCTAAATTTGCGAGTTTTGGGTGGATTGTGCATGAGATACAGGGCGATGATTATGAGTCGATTGTGAAAGCATTCGATGCATTTATCGCAAGCCAAAGATCGGCTAAACCTACTATCATCGCATCACATAATGTACTGGGCAAGGGCGTTTCTTTTATGGAAAACAATCCCAGTTGGCATCACGGTGCTCTCTCTAGACAGCAGTTAGAAAAAGCGTTTACTGAACTGGGCCTGGGTGAACCAAACTGGGAAGAGTGCGATAGCTAGGCTGAATATTCTGTAAGATGGAGACCAAATTGACAGAAGTTTTCGAAAATAACCCGATCTGTGAAATGCTTGGAATTGCCTATCCTATCTTTTTGGGAGGGATGGCAAACGTATCTCGAGCTCCCCTTGTCACCGCGGTGTCAAACGCTGGCGGGATAGGAATAATCGGTTCTGGGGGAATGTCATCCCAGGAACTTGACGATGAAATATCAGCGGTTCGTCGCGGCACAAGTAAGCCTTTTGGTGTCAACTTGATGCTTATGGATCCAAACATTGAATTGCAACTGGAGGTTGTGCTGGATGAACATTTGGCGCTGGTGACGACGGGCGCTGGTAACCCAGCACCATACATTCAGAGGTTGAAGGATGTAGGCACTAAAGTGTTTCCGGTCGTGCCAGCTGTTTCGCTGGCCCGTCGGATGGAGCGTGCTGGAGCAGATGGGGTGGTTGCTGAAGGAACAGAGTCTGGAGGGCACGTGGGAGAGGTCACAACCCTAGTTCTAGTGCCTCAAGTTGTTGATGCCGTTGGCATCCCGGTGGTAGCTGCTGGAGGAATAGCGGACGGGCGAGGTTTAGCTGCTGCAATTGTCCTTGGAGCGCAGGGAGTGCAAATGGGAACTCGTTTTCTCACCTCAACAGAAGCCCCCGTGCATCAGAACTTCAAGAACGCGGTGCTCAAGGCAAACGAACGATCCACGATTGTTACCGGGAGGATCCTTGGCGCCCCGGTACGTACCTTGACTAACAAGATGAGCAAGAAGTTTGCCCTTTATGAGCAGGAAAACAGACCGCGAGAGGAGTTTGAAAGCTTAGCTGTTGGTGGATTGCGGCGGGCTGTGTACGATGGTGACCTAGAAAATGGATCTTTAATGGCTGGGCAGATCAGTGGAATGATAGATAAGATAGAATCAGTGGCAGAGATCATCAGCAAGATGGTCTCCACCGCTGCTTCGCTCCTTCCGGAGGGGAGGCTGTGAGACATGGTCGTTGCCAACGATAAGGCACTACACGACCTGGAGTTTGACCGCCTGAAGGAAGTTGTTAAGCAATATGCTTCTTCAGCTATCGGACAACAGGCGGCTGTTTCGCTCGAAGCGCTTGATGATCGGGACGCAATTGAGGCGGAAATGGTTGAGGTCAAAGAAGCGATTTCTTACCTCAATCGTTATTCTCGCTTCTCACTTGGTGGAGTAGAGGACATTGCGCCGCTTGTTTCACGCGCCGAAGAGCACTCATTTCTTGAAGGTGAAAACCTGCTTTCGGTTTTGCGAACTCTTGAGGCTACTGGGCAGATACGAACTTGTCTTAGTAGTGCGGATGAGATTGTGATCCTTGAAAAGTATGCAGATAGCCTATTTGATGGGGCTTTTCTTTCTCAGCGCATCAACCGGGCCATTGATGAATCGGGTCAAGTAAGGGATGATGCCTCCCCGACATTGAGGGCACTTACCAGGAAGTATCGGGCTCTTGAGGCGCGTGTTGAGAGGAAGTTGCGCGCGACCATAGACAGTAATCCTGAGTTTATAAGTGATCCAGTTCTGACCAGACGTAATGGACGTTTGGTTATAGCGATTAAGAGCGGGGCGGTCGGTGAGATGCCAGTGATTGTGCATGACCGATCAGCTACTGGGCAGACGCTGTACGCAGAGCCAAGCGCTCTGGTTTCTGAAAATAACGAGCTTACACAGATAGAAAGAGAGATTAGCGATGAACGGGTGAATATACTACGTGAGCTGACAGAAGTGCTTATTAAGAATAAGGTTCATCTTCTACGTGATCGCTCAATTCTAGCTCATCTTGATTGTATATTTGCTAGAGCTTCCTATGCGATTTCCAATCGCTGTTTCTTTCCACATGTTTCGAATCGCGTTCTACTTAGGGAGGCTCGTCATCCATTGCTGAACGTGAGCAAGGTGGTTCCAATCTCGCTTTCCATGGATGAGCGATCACGGATGCTTGTGATTACAGGACCAAATACTGGTGGAAAAACAGTTACGTTGAAGACGATAGGGCTTCTAACACTGATGACACAGGCTGTGATTCCCATTCCTGCGTCCCCAGATTCCGAGCTTCGCGTTGTCTCCAGGATCTGCACTGATATGGGTGATGAGCAATCAATATCGCAAAATCTTTCCACTTTCTCTGCTCACATGAAGAGTATCGTCTCCATTCTAGGTGAGGCTAATGATAAATCACTGATCCTCCTGGATGAGCTTGGGGCAGGGACGGATCCTCAGGAAGGCGCAGCCCTAGGTCTGTCGATTATTGAGGCACTTCTGGAAAGTGAGTCATATGTTGGTATTTCTACCCACCTTACACCACTAAAGTTCTTCGCTATCCGCCATCCTGAAGTGAAGACCGCATCGATGGAATTTGATCTAAGCAGTCTGTCCCCCACTTTTCGAGTAATCGAAGGTGTGCCGGGGAAGAGTAATGCTTTCTTAATT
>JAGYNL010000240.1 GCA_018399865.1 Candidatus Bipolaricaulota bacterium
GTCCAAGCGGCACAACATCCTTGAGTGGCCAGAATGGGTAAAGGAGGGCCAGCGAACCAAACAGAACTAAGAGCACCGTTCCAAAACGTATCCAGTCGTTTCGCCCCATGTTGCTATGCGCCATTACAATAAGCCCTCCTCAGTCTTTACTTAAGTGTACGCTTATCAACTATACTGCTTTTTGCCAACCGAATCTTGCCGCCATCCTCCAAAGTCAACACTACCGATGTATCACTTATGGAATCGATCTGCCCGTAGATGCCGCCAGCGCTTACTATGTTGTCTCCACGTTTCAAGCTAGAAACCAACTCAGTGTGTTTTGCCTGGCGCTTGCGCTGAGGGCGAATTAACATGAAGTAGAATACCGCACCAAATACTGCAAGGATTACAACAAGCGAGATCATTGAGCTTCCCGCCGTTGGTGTTGTCCCTCCATCTTGCGCAAAGGCAGCGCCGCTAAGCAAAATAATTATCAATGCCGGAAGCAAAAAACTTGCTCTTTTCATACCTTACCACTCCTTACTATTCTTGATCGCAAACAGATGACGATACACTCCCACGGCCACAAATGCCACCCCAACGACGCCAAACAAGACTATAAGCTTAACCTCTGTTTTGCCGTTTAAGCCTCTTCCCAAGGCAATTACACGCTCTAACAACACAAAAACATTACTCCAAATTATACAGTATAGTCCTATTAAGATCGAGACCCGAGCAGGTGACAGAGTGTGGTCTATCAGTGCCACATAATCGTATAGCACGCTGGCGATAGGGATGATCATCCACAACCCTATCCAGACGGTGCTATTGCCCATAACAACGGAAAGAGCAAACAACAGCAACAGATGGCCGGGAAAGAGGGCCAGAAGGTTTGATGCCCAGACAATTCCTTCCTTACTGCGGCGGGATCGCGCATAAAGGTATGCTATAAATAGCAATGTCTCCACAGACACTGCTATCTGAAAGGCAGTTGGCAGATCACCAACAGCAATGATGATTCCATGAAGTGCTAGAATAAGCGGATATGACCATACTGGAAGAGGATCATTTTTACTCATTCTTATATTCCAGGAAGCAAAAGATGCGCTATCATGAAGAGAAACGCAAACCCCAGCACATCAGTAACCGTAGCAAGCAAGATCCCTGAGGCAAGGGCAGGATCCTTACCCGCCTGCTGCAAGCCTATCGGTATCAATACTCCCGCCGCTCCGGCAACAAGCATGTTAAGAATCATTGCCAGACACGCAACTACGCCTAACATGATCTCGCCCTTCCAAGCATACGTGATAGCCCCAATAGTGAAACCTATAAAAACACCGTTGGCCGCGCCCAGTATCACCTCTTTGCCAAGCAAACGCCAGCCACGCTGGCGTTCTAGTTCCCCCAATGCCATACCCCGAGTAATTATTGTAACTGTCTGCATGCCTGCGCTGCCGCCTTGTCCAGCCACTACTCCCATAAGAACTGCCAAGGCAGCTACCTTGGCGATCGAACTCTCGAAAATCCCTACCACCATTGCTGCCAACAGCGCTGTTGCCAGGCGCATTGATAACCATGGAAGACGCATACGTAGAGAGTCTAGCAATGTTGTGTTGACTCCTTCCTGTAGCGGCACGCTCGCCATTGCGTATATATCCTCTGTGGCTTCTTCTCGGATAACGTCAATGACATCATCAATAGTAATAACTCCTAGCAGTTTCCTGTTGTGGTCAACAACCGGCAGGGCATAAAAGTTGTACTTATCAAACAGGCGTGCTACATCTTCTACATCTTCATCCACCACAACATATATCGCGTCACGCTTGAGTATCTTGCCAAGCGGAGTGTTGGGCTTAGCAAGTGTCATGTCACGTAGCGAGAAAACGCCCTCCAAACAACCATCCTTATCCACAGCGTAGGCGTAATATATTGTTTCTACCTCTTCCACCTTCTTGCGCAAGTAATCAATAGCTTCCTGCACTTCCATATCGACGCGGAGGGCAACTACTTCCGGAGACATCAATCCACCAGCAGTGTCCGGTGGATAGGCCAGCAATTCCGATAGAACAGCGGCATCTTTCTTGGCCAGGCGAGATAGAAGCTCATTCTGTACGTTCTGTGGAAGCTCATCCAGTACGTCCACTGCATCGTCTGGGTCCATCTGAGAGAGGATCTTTATTGCATCATCGCGATTCAGCTCATTAAGAAGCTCGGCCGACACCTCTGGCTCCATCTCTCCTAATGGCTCTGCAGCCGCATGGCGAAGCAACAAACGATGGATAAGCTCCGCTGCTTCCTCGTCAGAAAGATCAGAAAGCACCTCAGCTATATCTGCTGGGGGCTTGAGCAGTAGATCACGTAACAGAACCTTCTTCTCCATTTCTCACCTCCTTCAAAGCTCCATTATAACACGCAATAATCATTGAAAAACCCTTGGTAATACTGGCAAGAAACCACACGGATAGGTATTCTTCGGCAAGCTAAGGAGGGGAGATGGATAGCACAATTACCGGCAATAGGCGCCGATCTATGGTTCTGGCAGCCAGAGGAATGGTGGCCACAAGCCAGCCATTGGCCGTACAAGTGGGAATAGAGGTGTTGAAAAGGGGAGGCAATGCCATGGATGCAGCCATCGCGGTTAACGCCACGCTCGGGGTTGTCGAGCCGATGAGCTGTGGAATAGGGGGCGACCTGTTTGCTATTATCTGGCATGCGGACAGCCAAAGGCTTTATGGGTTTAATGGCAGTGGTCGCTCTCCTTATTCATTAACCAGGCAGGTATTTGCAGATAAGAAGCTAGATCGCATTCCCCTACAAGGTGTACTTTCATGGAGCGTGCCTGGATGCGTGGATGGCTGGTTTAAATTGAACGAGCGTTTCGGAAGCCTGCCAATAGCTGAACTACTTGGCCAAGCAATCGAATATGCAGAACAGGGCTTCCCCGTCAGTCCCACAATCGCCCGAGCCTGGATGAAAGCCACAGATCTTCTGCAAGGAGATCGATCATCCGCGAAGACATTTCTTCCGTGTGGAAGGGCTCCCAGATGCGGAGAGGTTTTCTCCAATGAAGATCTTGCACGCAGCCTTCGAGCAATTGCTACCGATGGTCGAGATGCGTTTTACCAAGGCACAATTGCCGAAAAAATGGTCTCGACAAGCAAACGTTTGCAAGGATACCTGTCTATGCGAGACCTTTCAGACCATGAATCTACTTGGGTCGAGCCAATCTGCGCACAGTATCATGGATATGAAATATGGGAACTTCCGCCAAACACCCAAGGCTTAGCAGTTCTGCAGATGCTTCGTATCCTTGAGAAATTCGATCTAGCAAGCATGGGACACAATTCTGTGGACTATCTACACCATTTGGTGGAAGCTAAGAAATTAACTTACGAAGATCGAGCAAAGTCCTACGCTGACCCAGATTTCTACAGCTCACCGGTTGAAACTCTACTGTCAGATGAATACACAAAAAGACAAAGCTTAAGAATTGACACCCTGCATGCATCCCGTAAGTTGCTAACGGGTCCCAGTAGCCTTCGAGATGGTGACACGGTGTATCTGACAGTAGTAGACGACCAGAAAAATGCTGTTTCTCTGATCCAAAGCAACTACCGCGGTTTCGGGTCGGGGATAGTTCCATCTGGGGTTGGTTTTGTCGTGCAGGATCGGGGAGCGCTGTTCAGCCTCGATCCAGAAAGTGCAAATAGCCTCGAACCACACAAACGACCCTTTCACACAATCATCCCTGGCTTTGTGACTGAAAGGGGTCGACCTGTCTTCTCGTTTGGCGTAATGGGAGGAGATCAACAGCCTCAGGGACAAGTGCAGATACTATGCAACATAATCGATTTCGGGATGGATGTACAAGAAGCAAGCGATGCCTTTCGCTTCCGCCACGAAGGCTCATCTTCACCTGTTGGTGAGGTGATGGAAGATGGAGGTAGGGTTTGCCTTGAGCCAGGTATCCCCGAGGAAGTAGCAACTGGCCTGCGCACAAGGGGACACAACGTAACTTATAGAAAAGGTGGATATGGCGGTTATCAGGGAATCTGGATAGACCAAGGAAGAAACGTACTACGCGGTGGATCAGAATCACGCACGGATGGCTACGCCTGCGGATACTAAGTTCCAGTAAAAACCTTTACCAAACATAAGAACCTACACGCCTAACATCCATTGTGGGTGTCAAATAATTAGTATGTTAGCCCACTGTCAACCTTTAGGACAGAGCAAAATGGTAGTATAATTTGAGGTGATGAAGTGAACTGAAGGGGTGAGACCAATGTCAGAGAAGGGTACATACAGAGTAAAAAGTGGCTTGGCTGAAATGCTTAAGGGCGGTGTGATCATGGATGTTACCACTGCCGAGCAAGCAAGCATCGCCGAAGCAGCTGGAGCTGTAGCAGTAATGGCCCTGGAGCGCGTCCCTGCCGATATCCGTGCCCAGGGCGGGGTAGCACGCATGGCTGATCCAAGCAAAGTAAAGGAGATCCAAAGAGCCGTCTCCATACCAGTGATGGCCAAAGTACGCATTGGACACTTCGCTGAGGCGCAGATCCTAGAGTCGCTGGAAGTCGACTACATTGACGAGTCTGAGGTACTTACCCCTGCTGACCCCCAGTACCATATTGACAAATGGGCATTCACTGTGCCTTTCGTATGCGGAGCAAGGGATCTAGGCGAGGCAGCACGCCGCATCGCTGAAGGGGCGGCAATGATACGCACCAAAGGTGAGCCAGGCACAGGAAATGTCATCGAAGCTGTAAAGCACATGCGGTTGGTAAACCAACAGATACGAAAGGTGATTGCGGCCCCTGAGGAAGAATTAATGAGCCTAGCAAAAGAGATGAGTGCTCCCTACCAAATTCTGCGCATGATCCGCGAGCTTGGTCGGTTGCCAGTGGTGAATTTTGCTGCCGGCGGTATCGCAACTCCGGCGGATGCTGCCATGATGATGCAACTTGGTTGCGACGGGATATTTGTGGGTAGCGGAGTCTTCAAGTCGGGCGATCCAGATAAGAGAGCTCGAGCAATTGTGGAAGCAACCACCCATTATGACGATCCGGCAGCTGTAGCCCGAGCATCAGAAGGATTAGGCGAGGCAATGGTTGGGATATCGATCGACGAGATTCCTCCACACGAGATGATGCAGGTTCGCTAGATGAGAGTTGGTGTGTTGGGACTGCAAGGTGCAGTACGCGAGCATCTGGATAGCCTTTCTCGGCTTGGTGTAGACGCGGTTGTGGTAAAGCGCACAGGTCAGCTTGCCGACATATCAGCACTGATTATCCCTGGAGGAGAATCAACCGCAATATCTCTCATCGGAGGTAAGGCTTTTCTTGACGAGCTACATCATCTGGCCCAAAGAGGTTTTCCATTTTTCGGAACCTGCGCTGGGATGATCCTTCTGGCACGGGAAATTGAAGGACGAGATAGCCCGTATATAGGGGCAATAGACATCACAGTAGCTCGTAACGCCTCGGGCAGGCAGGTGCATAGCTTTGAAACGCTTCTCAAAATTGAGGGAATCTCCGGTGATGTACCAGCTGTCTTCATACGGGCCCCATACATCACCAGATTGGGAGATGGGGTAAGTAAACTGGCAGAACACGATGGGCACGTTGTCATGGCAAGGCAAGGAAACATTCTTGTAGCAAGTTTTCATCCAGAATTGACCGACGATTTGCGAATACATAGTTATTTTATCAGTATGGTAAGACAAAGAAAGTAGGAGGTTAACAAATGAAGAAAGTAGCAATCAACGGATTTGGCCGCATTGGAAGGGCGTTCTTTCGTATCGCTTTCGGCCATGGCGATCTGGATATCCTAGCCATTAATGACCCATTTATCTCCCCTGACCAAGCGCGGTATCTGCTAAAATACGATTCCGTATATCATGGCTACGACAAAGAAGTAGATACTTACGTGGATACAGACGAGAACGGTAATATCTCTGAACAAGGAATAGTCGTCTCAGACAAGAAGATTCCCCTTTTGAGCCAGAAGGATCCCAGTAACCTTCCTTGGAGCAAGCTTGGAATCGATGTTGTTGTCGAGTCCACAGGAGTCTTCCTATCGCGCGAAAAGGCATCGTTACACCTATCAGCAGGAGCAAAGAAGGTCCTTCTCTCAGCACCAGCCAAGGATAAGGATATTCCGCAGATTGTCTACGGCGTAAACACAGATGCTTATGATAAGGAAACGGACTTAATTATATCCTCAGCATCTTGCACAACAAACTCCTTGGCCCCGGTGGCGTATGTTCTGGAAAAAGAGTTCGGTATAGTTCATGGACTGATGTCTACTGTGCACGGATACACGGCTGATCAGAAGCTCATCGATGCTCCTCACAGTAAGTACCCTAGGGGACGCGCAGCAGCTGCTAACATTGTGCCCACAACTACTGGCGCCGCAACCGCCACAACCAAGGTCATCCCAAGCCTTGCCGGTAAGATGGATGGAATGGCTTTTCGTATCCCTGTTCCCGCTGGATCTGTGACCGATTTCACAGTCGTACTTAAGGTAGACGTTACACCAGAGAAGGTAAATGACGCTATACGCAAATACGCTGAAGGTAAGCTGAAAGAAATCCTCTGCGTTGCTGAAGACCAGATCGTCTCTAGCGACATAATTGGTGATTCGCACGCTAGCATCTTCGAACCCAGTTGGACAAGAGTCATCGAGGATCGCATGGTAAAGGTGGTAACCTTCTATGACAACGAGTGGGGATACACAAACCAGCTGGTGCGCATGGCCAAGGTATTCTAGAAAAGCCTTACAAGCAGCGGGAGAGGGCTTGCTAGCAGTGCTTTTCCCGCCCCGCTGTCTATTGTGCGGGAAACCGACCGCGCACCTAAACGCACTTTGCGAAGACTGCATACATGATCTTCCAAGCCTTACGGGTCCACGTTGTGTGAAGTGCCAGGCTCCGCTTTCAGACCCATCTATGGATCTTTGTCGCTCCTGTGGAACGCAGCAACGATGGTTCGATCTCGCTTTGTCACTAGGTCCTTACGATAGCGCTTGGGGGGACCTCACAAGGGCGTTTAAGTTTGATAAGGAACAGGCAGTGAAAAGATTTCTCGTGAAGCAAATGGCGGATTATCTGGTCGATGTCGGATTGTCTCAAGATATAGATATTGTTACTTACGTCCCCATGACTCGCCGCTCGCTACGTGAACGAGGATTCAACCAAGCAAAACTATTGGCACTTGGTGTAGGACGGCTAGTTGATCGGCCAGCAGAGCGGCTGCTGAGAAAACTGCGCGAAACAGCACCGCAAGCCCGGTTGTCAGCGCAGCAAAGGCAGAAGAACTTGCGAGGCGCATTCCAGCCGATAAGATCTGTATCTGGTAATGTGCTTCTTATCGATGATATATTCACAACCGGATCTACCGTGGAGGAATGTGCTCATGCACTGAAAGATGGCGGTTGCAGGGAGGTCATGGTTCTCACTATAGCCCGGGCGTGAAGGAGGGGTAAATGCGGGTTGAAACAATTTGCCTAGGCGAGTTAGCCACAAATTGCTACCTTGTCGATGCTGGCGAACTGACCATACTGATCGATCCCGCAGAGTTTTGTGAGGCCCTCACTTCTTTCATCGGAAATCGCCATATTGACTTCGTAATCAATACTCACGGCCACTTCGATCACATCGGAGGTAATTGGGAGCTGCACAAAGCAGGGGCAGAGTTACTCATTCACAAGGCAGACCTTCCACTGGTGGATCACTTTTACCCTGACCATTCGCCGTTCGATCGTTACATAGTGGATGGGGAAACACTACCGGGAGGATTTCGCGTGATGCACACCCCTGGCCATTCACCAGGAAGCGTTGTCTTAGTCAAAGATAACGCGTTGTTTGTTGGAGACCTCTTATTTGCAGGGTCAATTGGGAGAACCGACTTTCCAGGAGGTTCCATTACTAACATGAACAAATCGCTTTCGCTCTTGATGGCCCTTCCTGGTGATTACCAGGTGTATCCAGGGCATGGTCCATCAACTACGCTAGCTAGAGAAAAACGTGCAAATCCATATCTCATCCGCTTGAGACCAACCACATGAGCACAGAGCGTGCCGACGTAAAACAGATAAAAGACCGGACCGACATCGTGGCGGTGATCTCCCGATACGTCACTCTCACCAAGGCCGGATCAAACTACAAAGGTCGCTGCCCATTTCACAAGGATGACACACCATCGCTATCAGTAAGTCCAGAGAAAGGATTATGGCATTGCTTCGGTTGTGGTGCGGGGGGAGATGTGATCGGATTCTTGATGAAAATTGAAAATATAACCTTTGTCGAAGCTGCTGAACGCCTAGCAGCAGAGGCTGGCCTTTCTTTCTCCGCAGGCAAGACCGACGATTCACGAGATGAGCTTTTCGAGATAAGTACCGCTGTGTCACGATGGTTTACCGATAACCTCATAAACAGCCCAAAGGGACGGAGGGCAAGACAGTATTTGCTGAAGCGAGGATATCCGGAAGACGCCTGGCAAAGGTTCGGCCTTGGTTATACTCCGGCAGGCTGGGATAATCTGAAAAAACAGTTTGCCAATAGGTATAGCCTTAACCGACTGATTGAGCTGGGCCTGGTAATAAAGAAGAATGATGGTTCTACATACGATCGTTTCCGTGACCGGGTGATCTTTCCCATCTTAGATCTCTCTGGACGACCTATTGCATTTGGTGGTCGAAGCTTTGACGGACAACCAAAGTACCTAAACTCCCCCAAAACAGCTCTTTTCGACAAAGGAAATCAGCTTTATGGCCTGTCATGGGCCCGCGAGCCTATGCAAAAGGCAGGAAAAGCAATCCTAGTTGAGGGTTACACTGACGTCATCTCGCTTCATTTAGCTGGGATAACAAACGCCGTGGGTAGCATGGGCACCTCACTTACACAAGGCCAGGCACGCCTTCTGGGACGCTTTGTCAAGGATGCAGTGATATCCTACGACCGCGACACGGCTGGCGGGATGGCATCTCTACGCGGGATGGGGATCTTGCGCAATAACGGATTGTCGGTAAAAGTAGTAAAACTACCAGAAAATGATGATCCAGACACCTTGTTGCGAAGAGATGGAGCAGAAAGGATGCAGCAACTTATAGAGTCGGCTGCTCCTTTTCACGTCTTCTACATCGAGTCTTTGAAAGAAAGGCACGATATAAAATCTATTTCTGGAAAGGAAAGTGCGTTGGAGGAGGCAAGACCTTTCTTTCAAGAAATTCGCAGCCTCCCGTTGCGCCAAGAGATCGCCTCTCGGCTAGCAGAACTCCTTGACCTTCCCTTTGATAATTTGATACAAGAACTATCGCGAGGAAAACAACAATGGACACCAAGTGTAAATACCAGCAATAAAGAACACCATTGGGATCCGCAGCGGGTAATCTTATCACTGCTATTGCGTGGCGAGGTGACCTGGGAAAGAATAGCCCGAGTCGTTTCAGTAGAGGATTTTGCCCCTAGCTATCGACCAATTGTTGAACAAATCTCGAAAACAAAAGGCCAACTGGCCCCATCTTCTATGACAACGTTCCTTGATGAAGACTGTGCTCATGAGGTAAGCTACCTTACTTTGTCTGAACCGCTGTGGAGCGATGTTGAGAAGGCCCTCCAGGATGCCTTGGAGCGACTGGTCAAGCTCCCAGAGATAGAGAAGAAACTTAAGGTTTTGCGCGGCAGAATAGAGGATGCTGAGCGAGCAGGTGATCATCGCCACCTCGATGAACTGCAAAGCGCCTACAGTGCGCTAGTAGCCCAGAGGCTGTCCAGGAGGAGGAGAAAAGATGCCAAGAAGCAAACAGCAAGCTAAATCTGAACAAGGCACAACCGACTCAACAGACAAGCAGCCAATCAAAGCAGTTAACCTTTCAGACAACTCTCCCGACCAGATGGATGAAGATAATGATCTCGTCGGGAACGATGCTCTCGATGAGGAAGAGGGTATTTCTGATAGCGATGACTCTGTGGACGAGGATGATTTACTGGATGATGACGCTGTCTTGCTAGAG
The DNA here is from genome assembly GCA_018399865.1 of Candidatus Bipolaricaulota bacterium. The sequence continues at coordinate 9,994 of JAGYNL010000240.1, forward strand.
GACGAATCTCTAGCAACAGACGAGATAGACATTGATGAAACGGATGACCAGGAGGAAACACAGACCAAAAAAGATCATCGCCACAAAGTAATAAGAACGGATAGATCCTCTCGCAGAGAGGACCCTGTAAAGACATACCTCCGAGAGATTGGCCAATATCACTTGTTAAGCAAGGATGAGGAAGTAGAACTAGCAACATCCATGGAACGTGGAAACTTAGTTCGCTGTATCAGAGAAAGTGCAGTAGCAGAAGAAAGGCTCAGCCGTGTAGTTTTTTCTAGACAAGCGGGTATGAGTCTCCTGCCAGAGGATGTTGAACAGGAACTAAAGCAACTTGTAGATGAAGGCAAAAAAGCCGCTGTCTTTCTCGGGCTTGCCAAAAACAAGAACAATGTTAAACTGGCCAGTCTTTTGCAGAAGAAAGGCCAAGAACTAGAGGAGATCGACGCGCAAGCAAGGGCTTCACGGGATAGACTAACAATATCTAACCTGCGCTTAGTAGTCTCCATCGCCAAGCGTTACACAAACCGGGGCCTTTCCTTCCTCGATTTGATCCAGGAAGGAAACATGGGCCTGATGAAGGCGGTAGAGAAGTTCGATTACAAGAGAGGATTTAAATTCTCTACCTATGCAACATGGTGGATCAGGCAGGCAATCACACGCGCAATTGCTGATCAGTCAAGGACCATCCGCGTTCCAGTGCACATGATTGAAACAGTTAGAGACCTCAAGCGCATCAAGCGAGAGTTCATTCAACAACACGGGGCAGCCCCTACCCTTGAGGATATCTCTCAGATCACAGGAATCAGCATTGACAGAATAAAGAAGATCGAGAATGTATCTTCTT
>JAGYNL010000241.1 GCA_018399865.1 Candidatus Bipolaricaulota bacterium
GATTACAAGCTCCTCTATTGCCGCCGCTACCATAGACCTTGCTGGTGACGGAATCGAACTCCCTTGCGGTTTCTTGCGACTGCTCTGCAAAATTCGTGCGGTTTTGCGACGCTGGCATTCAATACTCCTCTTCAACTTCTACACCATCATAGCTAATACCTTATATGCTGACAAGATGTCGGTTTTGTCTTAGCTGAAAGCTAAGTCAGAAGATGTCAAGGGTGATCAGTTATATGTGAAGGGTAATAAGAAGCGCAAAGCAGATCGAAGCCTGGAATTATACATTTGAAACACATGGTTAAAAGGTTTGAGTTGACAGCAGCCATATTCCTCTGTTCAACCATCTTTTAGAAACGCTTTGCGAGTTAAGCTAAGTACCGGCTGGATTTCCTCTTGTTCTAGGATTTCCCGGCGTAAGCGTGCTGGGCATCCAGCGTGCCGCAGGTATTGGGTTAGATGCCCGCGAAAGCGGTGACAAGCCGCACGATCAGGATACGGGCGAGGACGCTTGCGCTCGTTGTTCTCCCTTGACATCAAAGAGTAAAGACCTTCCAGGTGATAAGTCATCGCATCCAGATAGTCTTTTGCTTTGGGCATCTGATATGGTTTGCCGCTCAGCACCGAAGCAATCTCAGCAAAAATCCAAGGGTTACCGATTGCCGCTTTTCCTATCATCAAACCATCAACCCCTGTCTCTTGAAGCATGTGCATAGACCCCTGGCCGCAAGTTATGCCGCCGTTTCCAATAACGGGAATTGATAGTTCTTGTTTGATTTGAGAAAGTGTTTCCAGGTCTACCGAGCCGCGATGGCCTACGGAAGCCAGACGCGCATGAAGAAAGAGGGCACTTGCTCCTGCCTGCTCTATCGCGCGGGCTACTTCGCTGATATTGGCATTATCATCAGAAATGCCGATTCTCGTCTTCACGGTCACCGGCAAAGAGACAGCTTCTACCACCGATCGTACGATGTTATACAGCCGGGATGGATCACTCATCAAAGCAACGCCCGCCCCTTTGCGGACGATTTTGGGAACAGGGCAACCAGCGTTTATGTCTATTAGGTCAAAACGGTTAAGCCTCTCAACCTTTATTGCAGCGCAAGCCATCACCTCTGGATCCGAGCCGTAGATGTGTGCCGCTATCGGTCTTTCTTGTGGAGCAGCGTGCAATAAGCTCAACGTACGCGTGTTGTCGCGCACTATCCCCTCGGCAGCGACAAGCTCAGTAAACACCAGGCCACAGGAGTTCTTCAAGCACAGCATACGAAAGGCAGAGTCGGTGTAACCCGCCATCGGGGCAAGGATCACTGACGATGATAGCTTGACAGGGCCAATCTGCAATGGTGAACCTTCGTTGTTGGGTTTGTGCAACAGTGATCCTTAATTGTCGGTGGTTACTTGAGAGCTATAGAAGCAAAGAAACTATCAACATCCACATTTCCACCGCTCAGTATAACTCCAATGCGTTCGCCATTTCCTCCCACTGTGCCGTTCAGCAATGGAGCAACAGCTACCGCACTTGATGGCTCGATAACAAGTTTCATCCGCTCCCAGACGTAGCGCATGGCCTGCACAATCTCCTCTTCTGAAACAAGGACGATGGAATCGACCAACCGTTTGATGATCTCAAAATTCGTCTTACCAAGTGGAGTACGCAATCCATCGGCAATTGTCTTGGGAGTGAAGTCTGTAATCCTTTCACCAACAGCAAGTGACCTGTAGGCATCGTCTGCCCCAGCCGGCTCGCAGCCGATCACTTGCGCGTTGTCAAGAAGGTGCTTGGTGGCTATCGCTGTACCGGCAATCAGGCCTCCACCTCCAACTGGGGCAAGCAGAATATCAAACGGACCATTGCTTTCTATAAGCTCGACCGCCGCTGTGGCTTGTCCAGCAATGATGTGCAGATCATTGTGGGAATCGACAAATACAGCGGAGGTCTCCTGCATCACCTGTCGTGTTACTTCATCCCTGCCAGCCTGCGTCGTTTCGCAAGGGATTACCTGGCCTCCGTAGCCAACGACCGCTTCTTTTTTGACTTTCGCGGAATTATCCGGCATTACGACAAGCGCCTTGATGCCAAGCATCTTGGCTGCTAAGGCCAGCGCCTGGCCATGATTTCCGCTAGAATTAGTGACAACCTGCTCTGGATTTATCCGCTCTACAAGGGCACACAAAGCATTGTACGCTCCCCGAAATTTGAACGATCCAGCCAGCTGAAGGTTTTCTGCCTTGAGCGCCACTTTATTTTTGGTAGCTTTATCCAAAGAAGAGCTGGTAAAGACCGGCGTTTTGTGAGAGACGCCCTGAAGGCGCTCTTTAGCGTCTTCTACTTCTTTCCATAAATTGTCTGTCATGGGTGTTCCTTAAACACAATCTCGCGGTAATGCAGAAGCTCCCCTATTGATTCTTGAATGTCACTTAAGGCCCGATGCTTTGATGTCTTGCTATTTCCAACTCCAGCTAGAGCATGCGGACACCAACGGCTTACAAGCTCCTTTATGGTGCTTACATCTACATTACGATAGCTTAAGAAAGCATCCAGGCGAGGCATGTAGCGAATTATGAATCTACGATCAAAGCAAATGGAGTTTCCACATAATGGACATTCTCTTCGCGGGCAGTAGCTAGAGGCAAATGATAGAAGCTCGCTTTCTGCTTGCTCAAGTGACACTGATGATTTGCGCACTTCATCTAGCAACCCAGATGCATGATGCTGCTTTTTGCACCAGTTATCCAGCTTATCTAGCACCTCGTCAGGCTGATGAATGACCAGCTCTGGTCCCTCGGCGATAACATTTAAATCCTTATCTGTGATTATCATCGCCACCTCCAGAATTACTCTGGTTTCAACATCTACGCCACTTGTCTCCAAATCAAGCCACACCAGGTTTTGTCGATCTTTATTCACTTTATATCGATCCCCTTTTCATTCACCCCAGGATACCACGTATGTTGTGTACTTCCAAGGGAGTTGCCTGCCTTGTCGTACTTTGTCTTGTCGGCATTTAATGTGTAGACTTCCACTATGCCTGTACAGATAACTACGCTATCCAAGACTGATGTTGATCAATACTTAGGGCTTCTACGCCTTGGTTTCGGTGATGAACTTGGGCTACGTGGAACCAACATCGCCCGCTTAGGCACCACAGCCCGCGTGATGCTTTCCCTAGGTAGGCTGCCAATGCGATTGATTAAGGCGCTTAGCAGCTCTGGTCTGTTTGTGTTAGTAGCAAAGGACATCGATCGAGTGGTGGGAATACTCACAGTGCTTGAGGCTAGGATTCCTGCCCTGATTGGTGTTTATGTTATCAAAGAGTACCGTGCGCAGGGTATAGCCTTCGATCTGGTCCAAGAAGCTCTCCGGCTCTTAAAAGAACATGGTTACTCCAAGGTGCGTGTTTCGGTTACCGAAGAGGGAGGCAAGCTTCTTGCCCAACGAGCCGGCTTGGCTATATATGATCATACAGATCTCTACGAGCATAGCCTGCCAACAGGTATTCGTGTTCCCCAAGGTTTATCGGTAAGACGTGCAGGAAAACAGGGTCTTCGCAGACACCCGTTTGACCTTGGCCCGTTCAACATGTTTACCGGGGTACGAGTTCGTCGCATGGTTGTTGAGTCACAAGATGCTAAAACAGTAGCTGCTATGCTTATTGCTCTTCCTCACCAAAGCGTAGCAGAGATACAGCCTAAGCTACTTTTGCCAGGCAGGGAGGAGACTTTCTGTGCACTGATAAACGCTGCGGATAACTGGTTTTCAAAGCTTGGAAGAACGGTGATGAGTATATCGCTTCGTGATAATGAGCGTAGTTTAGCTGGTATATTAGAAGAAAACGGATTTGTTAAGAGACAGTCCTGGGCAAATCTGGAAAGGGAACTATAAAAGCGGTTTGTCGCTGTCTTGAGTTGGTAGTTAAGGGTAGTTATGCGGTAACATGCTGCCTTTGGAAGATAGGTGACACAGTGATGTGTTATGAGTGAAGGGTAATGGGTTGGGATTAAGGATTATGGGGTAAGGATTACTGTTGCTTCCGAAAAACGAACGTGGCAGGCAATCAACGTGGTAGATAAACTACCCACGCTACACCACACGCTACAA
>JAGYNL010000242.1 GCA_018399865.1 Candidatus Bipolaricaulota bacterium
CCAGTTAACCCACAAGGATCTGGCGGATATGATCGGTTCAGCCAGGGAGAACACTACCCTTGCTCTTAACCGGTTTGCTCGCGAAGGGATACTGGATAAGAGCCGCTACCGGATTGTCATCAAGAATGAAGAGGGACTCCGTGATAAGTGCCGTACGCGGCCTTGATTTAAGTGGCTGTTTTTAGCTAGTTTGTGAAGCTAAACATTGTCAGGTGCGCTTTCCTAGACCGATAATTCTGAATTCATTAACGCAGTAAATGGTTCGTACCTGTTTTGAGCGGGTAGTTTAAGGTGGTTATGCAAAACCTACTGCTTAAGAACATGGGCTAGTGATGTGTTATAAGTGAAGGGTAATGCGTAGATGATTAAGGATTATGGGGTAAGGATAATTCTGTTGGGTGCTGTGGGGGGTGTTTGTGCAGTCAAGGCACAGGCAGAGATATGGTGAAGTGACCGGGAGAAAGCGGGCAAGAGAAAGGCCTTTCTTATCAGTTACATTTGGACACGCTTGGTACCCACTACGAAACAGCAAAGAGCCATTTTGGATGCATCAACAGAAATAGATTAAGGGGGGCGAGAACTTCGCTCCCCTGTTAAGTGATCTATTGCGCTATTTCTCGGCTAGCTTTTGGTACTCCTTGTAACGTTGGTTACATTCTTCCTCAAGACGAGAATGTAGCTTCTTGGCTTCTTCAGGGAATGTCTTAAGTAAACTCGAATAACGCACTTCTCCCATCAAGAAGTCCTGGAAATTTCCGCTTGGCTCTTTGGAGTCAAGCTGGAACGGGTTCTTTCCCTGTTCTTGCAAGCGTGGATCGTAACGATAAAGCGGCCAGTAGCCAACTTTTACTGCTTGTTTTTCTTCTTCCTGAGTGTTAGCCATTCCCATTTTCAGGCCTTGGTTAATACAGGGAGCGTAAGCGATTAAGATGCTTGGTCCTGGGTAAGATTCCGCTTCCATAAATGCCTTCAGGCATTGATTCATGTTTGCGCCCATTGCCACTGAGGCGACATAGACGTATCCATATGTCATGAACATCCGCCCGAGGTCCTTTTTCTTTGTCTTCTTTCCGGAGGCGGCAAATTTGGCTACTGATCCAGTCGGCGTGGCTTTCGATGATTGTCCTCCTGTGTTGGAGTATACTTCCGTATCCAAAACCAACACGTTTACGTCTTTAGCCATCGCCATTACATGGTCGAGCCCTCCGAAGTCTATATCGTAAGCCCAGCCATCTCCTCCCACGATCCAAATCGATTTCTTAACGAGCAGGTCCTTCATGGAAAGTATCTGCTTCAAAAGATTGTTGTTTGTAGCGCCGGATTCCAATAGCGGGACCAGTTTTTTCGCAGCAGCTTTGGATTCTTCAGCACTGTCCTTTCCCGACAGCCATTCCTTCAAAGCCTTGCTAATTTTATCTGATATTTCGCTGTCAATAGCTTCTGTTACTATGCGAGATAGGTAGTCACGTCGGGCTTGCATTGCTAGCCTCATACCGAAACCGAACTCGGCGTTGTCCTCGAACAATGAGTTTGCCCATGCTGGGCCGTGCCCGTCCTTGTTGACGCAGTAAGGGACAGCAGGAGCGGAACCGCCGTAGATCGATGAGCAGCCAGTTGCATTAGCTATAAGCATTCGATCCCCGAATAGCTGGGTGGCGAGCTTGACGTAAGGGGTTTCTCCGCATCCGGGGCAAGCACCGGAGAACTCGAATAACGGACGAAGGAATTGGCTTCCAGTAACTGTTTTGGTGTTTACCATCTCTGGATGACTGGGTAGTTGTTCGAAGAATTGCCAGTTGTCGATTTCTTTCTCTGTTTGAGTTTCCAGAGGCTTCATGGAAAGAGCTTTGTTTCCTTTCATGCCCGGACAGATTTCAACGCAGTTTTCGCACCCGGTGCAGTCAAGGGGACTTACTTGAATGCGGAAGAACATGTCCTCCATTCCCTTTCCATTTGCGGGGATTGCAGTGAATCCATCCGGTGCATCTTTAAGCTCCTCTTTGGTTGCCAGTACCGGGCGAATTGCAGCGTGTGGGCACACAAAAGAACAGAAGTTGCATTGAATGCAGCTGTCAGGGTTCCACTCCGGGATGTTGATTGCAACGCCTCTCTTTTCGTACTGGCTTGTTGCGGTGGGGAAGCTACCATCAGGACCTGTCCATTTGTACTGCCCATCCAGCTCTGCAGCAAACGCACTCACAGGCAGTGAATCTCCTTCCTGTAACTCCATTGGCCGCATTACCTCAACCACCCATTCCGGAATATCCTTCTCGCCTGGATGATCTTTGCCGGAAGCGCTTGCCCACGAATCAGAAACGTTGACCTCAACAAGATTATCCAGGGCCGCGTCTACTCCCGCATAGTTCATCTGGACAACCTTTTCGCCCTTTTTGCCATAGGCCTTCACAATTGCCTCTTTAAGGCGAGCGATAGCTTCATCAAGGGGCAGTACACCGGCCAGCTTGAAGAAAACCGTCTGCATAATCATGTTTATTCTACCGCCAAGCCCAACTTCGGAGGCAATCTTGACCGCATCGATGGTATAGAACTTGAGATTCTTCTCGGCGATGGTGCGCTTCAGCGATGCGGGGAGTTTCTTATCCAGTTCGTCGCCAGTCCACGGGCAGTTTAAGACAAACGTCCCGTTTTCCTTTATTCCTGCCAGCAGATCGTACTTGTAAACAAAGGCCGGATTGTGACAAGCTATGTAATCGGCGTTCTTGATCGTGTAGGGAGACTTGATGTGTTCTTTTCCAAAGCGTAGGTGAGAGATGGTTATTCCACCAGATTTCTTGGCATCGTAGGCAAAATATCCCTGTGCGTAAAGGTCGGTATTGTCGCCGACGATCTTGATAGCGTTTTTGTTTGCTCCCACTGTTCCATCAGCACCGAGACCCCAGAATTTGCATTGGATAGTACCTTCTGGGGCTACGTCGATCTCTGACTCTACGGCAAGCGAAGTATTTGTTACGTCGTCTACTATTCCTACTGTGAATTGGTCCTTCGGCGACTCTTGGTTAAGGTTTTTAAAAACGCTCTTTACCATAGCCGGGGTGAAATCCTTTGAACCAAGGCCATAGCGCCCGCCAACCACTAGTCGGTTGTCTCCCCGTTGCTTAAGGGTAGTGGAGATATCTTTGTAAAGAGGTTCACCATCGCTTCCGGATTCCTTTGTCCGGTCTAGAACAGCTATACGTTTGACGCTCTGTGGTAGGGCTTTCAGGAAATC
>JAGYNL010000243.1 GCA_018399865.1 Candidatus Bipolaricaulota bacterium
GATTATTGTCGGGGCAGGAAGCATTGGGCTAAGCTTGATCGAAATCGCGACTAAGGAGAAGAACAACGTAGTAGTGCTTGAAGCAAACCCTGAACGTGCCCGAGACATAAGCAACAAGTTTGACATCACCGTCCTCAATGGAAACGCAACTTTGGCTGGGACACTGCGTGAAGCTGGCTCAGACCGAGCTGATGCTCTTATAACAACTACCAGTGATGATGCGGTAAACCTGATGGTTGTGTCCATAGCCGAGCAACTAAAGATCCCGTCGATTGTATCAATCGTCAATTCCAAGGATCACGCGGAATTCTTCAACCGCCTGGGAGCAAATGTGATGGAGAATCCTGAGGAAGTAGTGGCAAACCACTTGTACACTGCCGTCAAGCGTCCAAAAGTTAAGGATTTCACAATTCTGTCGCAGAATGACCAGGTATTTCGCATATTACTCAGGAAGGGATCTGTATTGGCTGGGAAATCGCTTGCTGAATGCGTCAGTAGATCCATTATTCCAAACTCGATGACCATCATCGCCATAGAACGAGAAGAAAAGAAGGAAATCGTCATGCCAGAAACGATTTTTGCCCCGGATGATGTGCTGACGGTATTTACAATCGAAAGAGCAGGCGATGAGTTGATCGATAAACTAACCGGATGACACCTCGCAGTCCTCTGCTGCAATCTGATCTTAGAATCATCTTACGGGACTTAGGGACACTAGTCCCCTTTGTTGGTGTAATGGCGCTGATCTCTTTGATCGTACCTTTTGTTTTCCACGAGACCTACGCAGTTTACCCTTTGTTGATCACGGCATTAGCTTCGTTTGCCTTAGGAGCAGTTCTGTACTTTCCATTCCGTAATGCTGACGACGCCAAGCTTAAGCACGGGATGATTACAGCAGCCCTTGGATGGTTACTAGTGGCCACACTGGGAATGCTTCCCTTTCTTCTCATTGCAATGTCTGCACAGACAAATGGTGTTGCATCCACGACCCTCCTGTACTTTCGTGATCCAACTAATGCTTTCTTTGAATCGATCTCTGGCTATACGGGAACAGGCTTAACCATGGCTGCCCGCGCAGATCTCCTTCCAAGAACACTCCAATGGTGGCGAAGTTTCATAGAGTGGATAGGCGGCATGGGAGTGATTGTACTCATGCTCACCATTATCGCCGGGCCGCGACCTGGAGCAGCAAAGTACAGCTTGTACTACGCAGAGGCACGTGGTGAAAAGATCCAACCTAGCATAGTCTCCACGCTGCGCACCATGTGGTGGATCTTCCTTCTGTACACCTTCGTAAGCACGATCATTCTATGGGGTGCAGGAATGCCTATTTGGGACGCGCTAAACACAGCCATGACCGGGATCTCTACAGGTGGATTTAGCATTACGGCAAACAGCATCGCTTCCTATAACAGCCTGTCTATAGAACTTGCCCTTATTCCCATAATGCTCTTTGGGGCGATCAGTTTTGCTGTTCACTACGAACTGATGCAAGGCCGCGGGCAGATTATGTGGAGGGACCCGCAGACGCGCTGGGTGCTCACTATCATACTGGTTGGAACATTGTTTCTAACCCTGGAGAATCTGCTTATGTTGGCCCCCTTGCGATCATTGCGGGATTCGGCCTTTCAATTTGTTTCAGCCATGACTTGTACCGGATTCCAAACCGTAAACATTGGAAGCTGGAGCTCCACTGCCAAGCTTCTTCTATCTGCTGGAATGGTCTTCGGCGGGGCGGCGGGATCAACCGCGGGCGGAATCAAGATAATACGCATGCTTATCCTGATAAAGGGGGTAAGTTGGCGCTTCCGAAAGATAGTATCTCCGGAAGGAGCTATAGTTCCATTTCGAATTGGGCAGACGGCCATTGATGAACCAGAAGTTGGTCACCGCCTGGAGGATGCCGCGCTAGTCACCTTCTTGTGGCTTATTTTCATCGGTATTGGCGTTATCGTGTTGCTACATACAACCTCCCCGGAATTCAACCTTGCTGATGTCGTCTTTGAGGTAGCCAGCGCACAAGGAAATGTTGGCCTCTCAGCAGGGATAACAAGCCCCGGCATGCCCACTATTAGCAAACTTGCTCTATCATTTAACATGTGGATCGGCCGTTTAGAGATAATCCCCGTTCTGATGCTCATTCGCTTCCTATCTTTGGGCAACAAATGAAGCTGCTGCCAACCGCAAACTTGCACACAAGGTGCAACGCTACAGAAAAGCCGCCTTTTCTTGTTGTAGCGTGCGGTGTAGCGTGCGTACCTTGCGTACCACGTTGATTCGTCTGCCACG
>JAGYNL010000244.1 GCA_018399865.1 Candidatus Bipolaricaulota bacterium
ATCGATGGTGAAATACCCGCCCACGGGGATCATTGCTACCTCCACTTGAGAAAGCGGGGCTAGCTGTTGTTCGGTTAGAAGATGGCCTAGATCACCGAAATGGACCATGTTTACGCCATCACTGGCAAAGGTGAAGACGGTGTTTGGCCCACGCTTCTTGCCTTGCTCTTCATCGTGAAAAGTAGCAATACCGTTGAATTCTATGTTGTGCGCCGCGTGCTGTCCTGGACCGCGTACAATGCTTGGAGAGCCTAGAACTCGGTGGGTAGCGTTGTGATCGAAGTGCTCGTGGCTAACCGTGACTACATCAGCAGGAAAACTAGGCGCTTTGTATGGAAGCTGCTCGTTGTACGGATCCGTGAGAACAGTTGCTTGATGTCCCTCAATAAGGAAACATGCGTGTCCGACCCAAGTTATCTTCATATTTACCTCCTTATCTTGCTGAACTAAGCATTACCTTAACCAGGGAAGGGAAACTGATGCCAGCGGCGGCGGCAGCTCGGGGAAGATCACTCATGGGGGTCATCCCTGGATTTGTGTTGACTTCCAATACGTATGGGATTTCGTCAGTGCTTAAGCGGATATCGATGCGAGAGTAACCAGAACAACCAATGGCGCGGTGTGCGGCTAGGCTTACTTCTTTTACCTTGTTTAGGACTGGTTCATCTAGTTTTGCAGGGACCACGAACTCAGCCTTTCCTTTTTCGTACTTGGCTGAATAATCGAAGAATCCTTCTTTGCTTTCTATTTCCACGATTGGCAACACTTCTTCGCCTGTTTGCATGTCGAGGATTGCTGCTGTCAGCTCACGGCCTGGAACGTACTTCTCGATTAAGAAGGAGCCAAATCGAGCCTTTAATTGCTTGGCTCGAGTGACTAGTTCTGATTGCTCTTTTACTATATAAACACCGATACTGGAGCCTTGATCAGTGGGCTTGATGATGATAGGCAAGCCGTAGTCTTTGATAGAGGCATTGCAGAAGGGTGCTAAATCTTGATTGGGGCTGTAAACACTTGCATGCGGTGTAGGCAACCCATTGCGAGTTAAGATCTCCTTGGAGCGTGGCTTGTCCATGGCCCGTGCGCAAGATTGGGGCCTTGATCCCGGATAAGACACTCCCAGTACGTCAAGAAGCAGAGCTATTGTCCCGTTTTCTCCCTCACCCCCATGGAGGACATTGAATACACATTTGATCCCCGTTAGAGAAGAAACCAGATCATCTGCGCTGTCAATTTCTAACAATACCGGATCGTATCCTACTTCTAGTAACGCTCTTCTCACTTGCTCTCCGGAGATTAGCGATACCTCCCTTTCCAGAGAATTGCCACCTGCAAGCACTCCGATGCGTGTATAATCCAATTTTAGTCCTCCTAACCCAATCAAGGAGTATAACTTGCATCACTAGGCATCGACAATCTTGAAATCTAGCGGAATTGTTTTGGTCGATACTTTGGTGATCGAATCAGCATCTGACGTGTTAGATCTCGGTCTGATTGCAGACACTGGGGACTTTTGTCTGGCAGCATTCTTCTTTGTTGGCCCTTTGGCGAAGCTGGAGAGGGGGATTGTCTCTTGACTAAGTGATTGCTATAATAAATGGCGATGTTGATTATAAGAGTACGAGGAGAAGAATGATGCGAGAGGCGGAGATAAAGGCTTTACTAGTAGATCCGTTTAACAATGCCCCGGTGATTCTGCTTAAGGATAGGAATTCAAACCAGGCGATGCCGATCTGGATTGGGGAATCTGAGGCGATGTCGATTGCTTTTACACTACAAAGCAATCACTTTCCCCGGCCGCTGTCGCATGACCTTATGAAGACGATTATTGAAGATTTGCAAGGGACTGTGCAGAGGATTGTCATCAGCAGGGTAGAAGAAGGAACATACTATGCTTCGATCTTCATTACTAATGCTGGAGGAGAGACAGCAGAGATCGATGCTCGGCCTTCTGACTCCCTTGCCCTGGCGCTGCGCACTGGCAGCCCCATCTTCATCTCTGACGATGTATTCGAAGCCTCAGCGATAGAATCCCCATTTGCGGAAGAGGATGAATTCCAAGATTTCGTGGACTCGAAGATGACCCTTGGGCAGTTCAAGCGGCTGATCGGATAGCAGCTCACCCGCGGATAATTTCCGTTCCCCGTGGGAGGACAAGGAGCTGATCCCTGTTTAGCTCTTGGTTGAGAATGACCTGCGATGCGTAGATGGTTGTTGTGCGTTTCCCGTCTGCAAATAGTACAATCTGTTCCACCAGGTAAGTATCCCTATCTATAGAAACCATTTTGGTTAGTTGCCCGCTTTTCTTGTCATAGACTCGCAGAACGAAACCACCAGGTATAGGACTCAGATCGTTGTTATCAACGCCCCCTGATGCGCTGATAGAAAGCTTTGGGGTGTACTGGTCTCCACGAGCCAGGGAGTAACTGGCCCATTGTGTTAGTCCCGCAAGGCTCTCAGTGACAACAAGATCACACGGAAATAGCTGCATGTCAAAGCTTGGAACGTTTTGGGATACGCGCAAGGTAACCTTGCCTTGCTTCGACTCCTGCTTGATGTCCTGTAGGTCAAACCTTGCCAGGCCTAAGTCTGAAAGGGGAAATCCTGCCCAACGCTTTATAACGGTCATGTTTTCCTGCGGCATGTAATGGGATAGAAGGTCTCGATCTACTGTGTATATTTCCCCCTTCAACTCTGTGGGTGCAAGGTAGAGAATCCTCACCGCTGGGTTCGGTCCGTTGATATACCAGACCCTCATACGCAAAGGGTTACCTTCCTGTCCTGTGGAGACTACGCTGATAACTATTTCAAGGTCTTGCACCCGCTCGAATGCGGTCTCAGCTCTGGCAAGCAATCCAGCCGGATCCATTGGATCGTTTTTGGCAAGGAATGCTTGGTCAATTGCTACAGCAGCAACAATAAGACCGACAAAGACACCTATTCCCAAGAGGATCAAGTTTTGACTGTTCATCACTAAAGATTATAATCCTGGTGGGAATGGCGTTCAATTCGGTTATACGTAATAGGGAAGGAGGAAGTTGATGGCAAGCCTACTCGACCAGCTGCGATGCGTTCAGGATGCTGAAATTGAAGGGAAACGAGTGGTGGTACGTGTAGACTATAATGTACCGCTTGCGGATGGCAAGGTGTCAGATGATGCGCGGATACGCGCTTCGTTACCCACTATTGAGAATATTCTGGAACGAGGAGGAAAGCCCATTCTGATCAGTCACCTTGGACGTCCAGAGGGAAAGGTGGTTGAGGGACTCCGCCTTGATCCAATTGCCGATTCTCTCCGAGAATTGTTGGGAAAGGATGTGCGCAAGCTTAACACATGTGTGGGTGACGAAGTAATACAAGCGATTGAACAATGGGAGCCCGGCAGTGTCATATTGCTGGAGAACGTACGTTTCTTTCCTGAGGAAGCGGCAAATGAGGCAGGTTTTGCCCGTAAGTTGGCCAGCTTAGGCGACCTTTATGTGAATGATGCTTTTGCTGCGCTACACAGGGCACATGCCTCCACCTTAGGCATTGCTGATTACTTGCCATCTTACGCTGGCCTTCTTGTGCAAGATGAGATAAGGGCTCTAGTGCGCTTAACAGATGATCCCAAGCACCCTTATGTGGCCATTATAGGTGGAAAGAAGGCGCGTAGTAAGCTGGGTGCGCTGCGCGATCTTATCGATCGGGTTGACGCTATTCTCATTGGAGGCGGCGTTGCATTCACCTTCCTTCGTGCTCGAGGGCATAGTGTTGGGAATTCTATAGTTGATGAATCTCTATTTGAGGAGATTAATCTCATTAGCGAAAAGGCCAATGAGCATAAGGTTTCCATTGTACTGCCCCTTGATGCAGTAATTGCAAAGGAACTGAGTGATTCTGCCCAGACGTCAATAGTTGCTATTGATGATATTCCAGATGATTCTATGGGCCTGGACATTGGGCCAAATACTATACAAAACTTCCAAGAGATCATTTCCTCTGCCAAGACAATTATCTGGGCAGGCCCAATGGGTGCTTTCGAATTTGCTCCCTTTACTGCGGGCACCCGGGAGATGGGGAAAGCCCTTGGAGAGAGTGGTGGATTTACAGTGGTCGGGGGAGGCGAGACAGGTGAGGCAGTAGAGAAGTTGAATGTCTCTCAAGGTATTTCGCGTATCTCTACCGGCGGGGGCGCATGTCTTGCCTTGCTTAGAGGAAAAGCCCTTCCAGCACTGGAGGCGTTACGGGATTAGGTTGTTGTAATGATCTGTGCATGCTACAATGGTTTTACTGCGGGCATAGCTCAGTGGAAGAGCATCAGCTTCCCAAGCTGGGGGTCGCGGGTTCGAATCCCGTTGCCC
>JAGYNL010000245.1 GCA_018399865.1 Candidatus Bipolaricaulota bacterium
AACTGCTAAAGCCTTGACTACACCGGCTGATCTATTGGTGGGCATCCTGGCTTCGATCGATGAAGTATTAAACCACGTCGATCCACGGGATGTTTCATTAGTTGCAGTATCCACTACTCTAGCCACTAATGCTGTTGTCGAGGGCAGGGGTAGTCCGATTGCCCTGATAGTAATGGGATGGCAACCAAAAGGCGTAGCCCTTCCACCATGTTACGTTGTGTCAATTGAAGGGGCAATGGATGCCAGGGGAGAAGAGCAGCTAGCCCTTGATGAGGATGGCCTTCGCACGGCCCTTCGCTCGCTTCCTAGTGAAACGCAAGCAATAGCCGTCTCTGGCTACTTCAGCGTACGCAACCCGGCTCATGAACAGCAAGTCAAGGAGATCGCCCAACAGGAGACAGGCATGCCGGTCGTTTGCGGCCATGAACTAGCTGGCCAACTGGGAATCTACGAGCGCACGGTTACCGCAACCCTGAACGCGCGTATTACTCCTCTTGTAACGCGCTTCTTGTCAGATGTACATGAAGGAATGGACACACGAGGCATTAACGCACCTATGATGGTAATGCGAAGCGACGGATCGCTTGTACCAGAGCGATACGCTACGTCATTCCCAGTGCAGACGGTGCTCTCCGGACCAGCAGCAAGTGCCGTGGGAGGAACAGGTCTTTCTAGCCTATCCATAGCTACAATCGTTGATATTGGAGGCACGACCACTGATATCATTTCCGTTGACCACGGCCTGCCCATGCTGGATGACGCTGGAGCAACTATCGGTGGTTGGAAGACCCGTGTGCGAGGAGTTAAAGCATGGGTAACAGGCCTAGGCGGAGATAGCCACGTGCAATTGACAAGCGATGACAAGATCGGATTTGAGATTTGCCCGCGACGGGTTGAACCAGCAGCGTTTGGAAACGTAGGTCTCGGTTATGGTGATCCTAACGATGACCCAAAGAGCATAGAATGGATAACGCGGATCAATTGGCCTATTAACGGCCTTTCCAAGAGTGCCTCTATTCTAGGAGAACTCATTCCCGCAACCGGCATACCGCTCAATCAACTTGAACGTCTCGGGCGAGAGCGTGGGGCCTATCTTATCGAACAAAGCTTGGCCGAACTGCAAGACAGGGGTGCTGTGTCACGTGTTGGCTTCACTCCTAGCGATGCCTTACACGTAATAGGGGCATATACTATGGGTTCAGTCAAGCGGGCAATACAAGTGGCACAGGTTCTGGGTAAGCCACTTGGCCTTTCAGCAGAGCAGTTCGCTCATTCTGTAGTTGAAAGATTCCAGTCACAGCTTAGAAACGAGATTCTAAAAAAGCACGTCTCTGATGAGATACCAAGCGTGAATTTTGTCCGTAACCCATTGTGGGATTACATCCAAACGCGCGATCATTCCCAAGTGCAAATTCAAGTTTCTCTTTTACCTCCAGTAGTTGGACTGGGAGCGCCAGTGAATGCCTATCTTCCTCAAGTATGTCAAGCACTGGGATCTCGATACTTCCACTGCGCTGAATCTGGGGTAGGAAACGCCTACGGAGCTATCACGGGCAAGGTAGTGGAACGCATTGACGCTACCGTCCGAAAGCAAGGTTCCAATAGGTTCTTAGTCTTCCTGCCGGATAAGCGAGTAGTGTTAGAAAAAACCGACGATGAGAGGGCTATGGCCTATGCCTACGAGAGCGCCAAAAGGCTAGCGCAGACTCGGGTGGAAGAATTAGGCGCAGACAACGTAAGGATAGAAGTAAGGCGCAATAGCTACCGATTGGGCATGGGTAAGATAAGCATTATGGCAATTGGCGAGCCTGAACACAGCGCACAGATAGCCACTATCAGCCGAAGCTCAACAGACTAGTTATAAAGAGAGGAAGATGGATAGAGCACTAAAGACCGATCAAGTGAGGATCAAGATCGCGGGAGAAAACGAGGTACTTCTTGCTCCCGCAGGCGCCAACCTTTACCACGCGCTATCAGAGGCTGGTTTCCCGGTGGCCAGTGCTTGCGGAGGTATTGGAATATGCGGCAAGTGCCGTGTGCGCTTTCTTACCAGCGCGGAGCTCCCCACAGAATCAGAAAAGCTTCACCTACTGCCAGAGGAGCTAGCAGCAGGCTGGCGCCTTTCCTGCCAACACCGATTGCGCTCCGATATAGATATCGAGATCCCTCACGTGGATGAGGCGACTGATGCCAAGGAGCGCATGAGCACGCCTTGCCAAGTGGCACTAGAAGTGGGCCTCGAAAAAAGATACCTGCAACTTCCTCTGCCCGCCAAGAATGATCAGCGAGCGGACACATTACGTATCGAGGAATCACTAAATCAAGGCAGATTATATTTTCCTCTTTCTTTGTTAAGAAAGCTGCCTTCCGTGCTGAGTGACGGCGACTACAAGCTGACTGTCACAGTAAAGGATAATCAGATACTTGATATCGATAAAGGCGATACATCCTTAAAGTGCTATGGCATGGCCATTGATATAGGAACAACAACTCTTGCTGGCTATCTATTGAATCTTTGTACAGGAGAAGAGCTCGCTATTCGGTCGCAAATGAACCCGCAGCAAAGATTTGGCGCCGACGTAATATCCCGCATAAAGCACGTGCGCGATCATGGAAATGCTGGCTTAAAAGATCTACAAGAAGCTATCGTAAAGGGCCTCAACATGCTGACTCAGCAGCTAATACTAGCGGCATCGGTTTCCTCTCACCAGATATATAACGTAACAATAGTAGGCAACCCTACCATGCTCCATCTTCTACTAGGTATAGATCCGCGGGGCATAGACCAAAGCCCTTATATTCCAGTCATCAGAGATGGCCTTGTGGTCCCGGCGCATAGTATAGGGCTAAAAGTCAACCAAGAAGGTAATGTGTGGATTCTTCCTTCTGTAGCCGGATACATCGGGTCGGATATCACTGCCGGCGTCCTCTATACGGGCATACACGAACTGGATGGCTTGAACCTTTTTGTCGATATAGGGACAAACGCAGAGATAGTCCTGGGGAATCGTGATAGGCTTCTTTCCTGCTCAACGCCGGCAGGGCCCGCTTTCGAAGGCAGTGGAATAAAATGTGGAATGCGCGCTACACCAGGAGCCATATCGCACGTACGGCTTCAAGACGGGGAAGTGTCGTTGCAGATAATAGGCGAAGGTGATCCCAAGGGTATCTGCGGCTCAGGCCTTATCGACGCCGTATCGGAGTTAATTCGTGTAGGACTAGTTAACAACAAAGGAAAATTACTTGATGAGCACAATGTAGCCTACGCTGAACGTATTGATCGAGACGAGCGTGGTCACACCAGGTTTCTTCTCAGCAACGGAGAATACCCTATTTATCTAACCCAAGCTGACATACGCGAGCTCCAGCTTGCCAAGGGAGCTGTTGCCGCAGGGATTGAGAGCCTGCTTGATGTATGGGGAGCTTCCATAGACGACATTGACCGAGTCTTCCTTTCCGGGGCCTTCGGTACATATGTGCGCCGTGAGAGCGTGCTACAGATAGGCATGCTGCCCCCCTTTCCTTTAGAAAAGATCTCATCAGTGGGCAATGCCGCCGGCCAGGGAGCCAAGCTCGGGCTGCTCAGCAGGACAAAGTGGGAACAGGTACAGGATTTAGTGGAACAAATCGAGTACTTTGAGCTATCATTCTACAAGAGCTTTAGCGATATTTACATGAATAGCATGTATTTTCCTGAATCGCTGGAAAAAAAGACAGGGAGGGCCAATGGCCAAGATAATTGACGGACAAAGCATAGCTAACAAGCTCAAGGCAGAGCTCAAAGAGCAAGTACAAAAACTCTCCGCTTCGGGTATCCAGCCAAAACTGGCCGCCTTACTGGCAACGGACAACAAAGGGGCGCGTATCTATGCCGACAGCCAAGCCCGTAGCTGCAAAGAGGTAGGTATAGACTACCAGTTGGTCGAACATTCGCCCACAGCAAGCCAGAGCGAACTCCTGGCCGCGGTAGATGCCTTAAACCAGGACAAAGATGTGCATGGTATCATCATTCAACTTCCCGCACCGCCTGGCACAAACCCAAAACAGCTACAAGCCCACATAGCACCAGCTAAGGATGTGGAAGGTATATCAGCAATGAATCAGGGTGGAGTAATACAAGCCGCCCAACCTTTCTTGAGAAAACCAGCCGAGGGAGAAGACGGAAGTCAAGATTGGCTTTCTCGTTCCCTGTCATGGCCTCTTCCTACCCCAGCTCCGTGCACAGCAATCGGGATGATGCACTTGATTCGCTCTTTGGAAATTGACTTATACGGCATGGAAGCAGTGGTGGTGGGGCACTCCGAGATAGTGGGAAAGCCTATCGCGCTGCTTCTAATGGCTCACTTCTGCACAACAACGGTCTGCCACATAGCTACCAAGAATCTATCACAACACACAAGACGTGCAGATCTTCTAGTCGTCGGCGTGGGCAAGCCCGGCCTGATAACCGCGAATATGGTTAAACCTGGCGCAATTGTAATCGATGCTGGCATAAACCGAATCAAGGTAGAGGATGAGTCGGGCAAGAAAAAGAGCAAGGTAGTCGGTGATGTAGATTTCGATTCCGTCAAGGAGGTTGCTGGTTATATCACCCCAGTTCCCGGCGGAGTGGGCCCGATGACAACGGCCATGCTGCTTAAGAACACAATTGAGTCCTGCAATGGTGTGGTTGCTGACCTATAGCGACAATCCCAATATCTATAGAGGAGACATCGGTAATCTTTTCGATTCAGGATCAAGAACAAAACGGACAGTTACCTTAAATATGTTGACCCGTTTTGGCAGAGAAAGATGGAGAACATGTTCTCTTAATAGCCAGTGCGTTCAAGAGAGCAGATGCAGTTTTACCGAGCAAAGGAGGACAAGCTATGAATTTGCAAGAGCAGAAACCCTTTGAAGAAATCTTGGGTTATCTAGAAGGCAAAAAGAAGATAGTCCTTGCTGGCTGTGGAGGATGTTCAACGATCTTCCATACCGGCGGGATAAGAGATATCGACGCAATGGCAGAGCGCCTAACCAAGGAAGGCAAAGAAATCATAGGCAAGATAGCCATGCCTTTTGGCGTATTTGCTTGCTATACCCCTATGGCCTCAATGTTCTATGAGCAGCATCGTCAAGAGCTTGAGCAGTGCGATGCCATCCTCAATCAGAGCTGCGGCGATGGAATGCAGGCAATGCGAGAATACCTGGAAGAAGAGATGGAGATCTTCAAGCCAATGTACCCAGCCACCGATGCTCTTGGCTTCTCTAGTGGCGGTCCAACAAACTTCCGCGAAGAGTGCCAAGGATGCGGCGAGTGTGAGCTTGGCAGAACCGCAGGGATATGTCCGTTGGTGCAATGTCCTAAGGGATTGATGAATGGACCCTGCGGAGGAACGCGTCCAGATGGAACATGCGAAGTTGATCCTGAAAAGGAATGTGCATGGGTGCAGATCTATCGGCGCCTAGAGAAGCTTGGCCAAACTGATAAGTACTTAGAGATACTCGCTCCGCACGATTGGAGCAAGCAGACCAGGCCAAGGACAAGGAAGATCGAGCCCATCGACCTACACGAGGAGTTGGCGGGAACTAAAAAGGTAATAGAATCCTTAGGGATCTAGGCTATTTAATGGGAGGAATTGCAATGAAGACAAATAGCAATCTAGAGAAAGTCCTTGAAGCAGGCAAGTTTGCTGTTACTGCCGAACTTGGCCCACCAAAGTCAGCCGATCCCGAAGTCATAAGGAAAAAGGCTAAGCTCCTGAAGGGACATGCCGATGCATTTAATGTAACCGACGGCCAGACAGCGGTGGTGCGCATGGCCTCTTGGGCAGCTTGTGTCCTGCAGATACAAGAGGGACTGGAACCGATAGTACAGATGACGTGCCGCGATAGGAACCGTATTGCTCTTCAGATGGATGTCCTAGGCGCAGCCGCCCTTGGGATCAACAACATCCTTGCCCTAAGCGGCGACCACATGTCATTTGGCAATCATCCACAGGCAAAGGGGGTTTACGATCTGGATTCCATCCAGCTTGTTAAAACCCTTAAAGACATGCGTGATAAAAAGGTAGTGCAAAGCGGGGAAGAGATCGAGGTTGAGCCCCGTATGTTCATCGGAGCAGCAGCCAATCCATTCGCCGCTCCATTTGAGTACCGTCCGTACAGATTGGCCAAGAAAGTCGCTGCGGGAGCCGATTTTATACAAACACAGATGGTTTATAACGTTCCCAAGTTCCGCGATTACATGAAAGCCGTCCGCAACATGGGCCTGGATGAGAAGGTGTACATCCTCGCAGGAGTGGGACCAATTCGCTCGTTGGGAGCAGCCCGCTATATGGCATCCAAGGTACCCGGAATGGACGTGCCAGATGAGATCGTCGACCGGATTAAGAACACACCAAAAGATGACCGCGCCCGAGAGGGAATCAAGATCTGTACAGATATCATCGAGCAGGTTAGAGAGATCCCTGGCGTAAGCGGGGTACACATTATGGCAATCGAGTGGGAAGAAGCTGTACCAGAAATCGTACAGGCTGCAGGACTTAGAGCAAACACCACAAATTAAAGGAGCCAGGAGTTATGGTAACAAGCAAAGTACCTTCAGATTTGGAGATTGCACAACACGCAAGCCTTAAACCGATCCACGATATAGCAAAGATTGCCGGCATCCATGATGACGAATTAGAGCCTTATGGGAAGTGGAAGGCCAAGGTTAAGCTCGACATCTTAGACCGGTTCAAGGATAAGCCTAACGGGAAATACATCGATGTTACAGCCATCACCCCTACCCCGCTTGGAGAGGGAAAAACTACTACCAACATCGGGCTCACCCAAGCATTGGGTGTTTTGGGTAAGAAGGTGATGACTTGCATCCGACAGCCTTCTCAAGGGCCAACATTCGGGATCAAAGGCGGAGCAGCGGGAGGCGGATACTCTCAGGTCATCCCAATGGAGGATTTCAACCTACACCTAACCGGCGATATCCATGCCATAGGAGCGGCGCACAACTTGATCGCCGCGGCCATCGATGCCCGAATGATGCATGAGCGAAATAGCTCTGATGATGCGTGGAGCAAGAAGGGCCTCAAGAAGCTAAATATCGATCCCTATTCCATCACCTGGAACCGCGTTGTCGATGTAAACGACAGGGCCCTTAGACACATCACGCTGGGCCTGGGAGGAAAGGGTGATGGTTTTCCTAGGGAGAGCGGCTTTGATATCACCGTTGCATCAGAGCTAATGGCCATCCTTGCTTTGGCCAGCGACCTAGGGGACCTGCGCCAACGCATTGGCAGGATAGTCATCGGATATAGCTGGGACAAAAAGCCCGTAACAACAGAGGACCTAGGAGTCGCAGGCGCAGCAGCTGTTTTGATGCGCGACACAGTCAAACCAAATTTGATGCAAACCCTGGAAGGGCAACCCGCGTTTGTTCATGCTGGTCCTTTTGCTAATATCGCTCACGGCAACAGCTCAATCATCGCCGATCGCATAGCTTTGAAGCTGATGGATTATGTAGTGACCGAATCTGGGTTTGGCGCCGATATCGGAATGGAGAAATTCTTCGACATAAAGTGTCGCTACAGCGGTCTGGTCCCCGATGCAGTTGTGCTGGTGGCAACAATTCGCGCCCTAAAGATGCACGGCGGTGGACCCAAGGTCGTAGCGGGTAAGCCATTGGATGCGGCATACAAACAAGAAAAC
>JAGYNL010000246.1 GCA_018399865.1 Candidatus Bipolaricaulota bacterium
TTATCAAATCGGGTGATTGGTTGTGCGATTGAGGTGCACCGACAACTGAGCCCAGGATTATTGGAATCAACCTATGAGCAGTGTCTTGCCCACGAGCTTAGATTGAATGGTATTGGCTTTGAGTTGCAGCATCCGCAACCAGTTCAGTACAAAGGCGTAAAGCTAGACTGCGACTATCGCTTGGACCTACTAGTAGAACACAAGCTCATAATGTCGGGGTGTGTAGTAAACGCGACCAGATACTACACCTCCCAAGTGCTCTTCGTGTCCTTCGTGGTGAAAGAGTTTTGTGCCTCGGTGAGAGCCTCAGAGCCTTACCTTTTCTCTTTAAGTTACACACCCCAAACGACAAAGAGCCAAGAATATCAACACGAAAGCAGGAGGAAAGGAAAAGGGGGAAAGCTTGATGGGACAGCAATAAAAAGCGATCCGCTTTGTTACAAGTGGATCGCCTATGAAGCTGATTTCCAAACCTAGTTACTGTACGTACTGAAGTTTTGTCTCAAGGATATCCACTACCTGCTCAAGCAGAGCTAGTAATCTTCCGCCTTCAACCCTTCCCAGAGTTGTTGCTTGGTCCTTTAATGCTTGTAAGCCCAAAGGGCTACTTCCAGAGGTTTCCCTAAACCTTTGAAAACTCCTATCAGCCCAACGATTTGCCATTTGCTCCGCCAGTTTTGGATGATTATTGCTCATCTGTTCCAACCATACAGGAAGATCTTCAGCTTCCTCTTCGGCCCCTTGACCTGATCCCCGCATACGTGATACAGCTGTATCACGATCTGCCACATCCAGCCTACGATTTTGCTCCCTCGCCAGCTCTACTGGCTGCCTGACTGTCAATCCTATGTGATTTGCCTGCATCAGTGCAGAACGCAAGATCTCTCCCTGTTCGATCGTAAGGATGCCCTTCAAATCATCCAGCCCTCGTTGAACAGCTTCTCGCACTTTCTCGGCCTGAGCCTTCGTTTTTGATCTAAAGCCCGATAACGCGGCCTCCAATTCGTCAGAATCTCCAGTGAACTGAACCATCTCCTCAGTAAATGCTTGTCTGGATTCCTGTAATGCATTTGCTTCGGATGCGATGCCGACAAGGATGTCATATACTTGTTGCATCTGAGAATCTGTAAGCTCAAGTTTGTTAAGAGTAACAGCAATTCCTAACTCGTCGAAACCTGCCTCTACAGCCGTTTTGGCAGTTGCCGGAATTGCTACAAACACCCCCGCAGCTAACAAAACAACTAGTATTAGTCTAAGCTTTGACATACTAACCTCCCTATTCCATTTACAAAGATGCTATAGGGCAATAATGAAGGACTTCGCGCAAAGATGTGGCAATTCTGTGAACTAAGCCTGGTCTTCTATTGGGCGACTACTTTGCTTGCTATTCCTTTCCCGAGCTTTTCGCAGCTCTTCTTGCTCATAAGCCTCGATGATGCGAGCTACAAGAGGATGCCTTACAACGTCTGTCTTAGTAAGATTGATAAATGAGATGCCTGGCACATTGCTTAGAATCTTATGCACGCTCTGTAGCCCTGATACCCCTTCCTCCAGGTCAATTTGAGTAATATCACCTGTTATAACAGCTTTGGAGTTGAAGCCCAATCGCGTTAAGAACATCTTCATCTGTATAGAAGTCGTGTTCTGTGCCTCATCAAGAATAACGAAGCTATTGTTCAGGGTGCGCCCACGCATGAATGCCAGTGGCGCCATTTCAATCCTTCCATGCTCTGTTAGCTTTTCAAACTCTGTAGCTGGTATCATATCAAAGATTGCATCGTATAGAGGCCTCAGATAAGGACTAACTTTAGCCTGAATGTCGCCCGGCAGGAATCCCAGCTCTTCACCCGCTTCCACCGCCGGACGAGTAAGAATAATCCTCTTCACCTTCTCCTTCTTCAGGTATTCAATTGCCATAGCTACGGCCAAGTAAGTTTTGCCTGTTCCGGCAGGCCCAATAGAAAAGACGATATCGTTATCCATCATTGCCTGCACGTAGCGGTGTTGTCCAACCGTCTTTGCCCGGATTTCCTCTCCCCAGTGCGTTACCCTAACAACATCTGATAGGGTTCCGGCAACTGAGTTGCCGCTCTTTATCTGTGAGATAAGGTAGCGAACGTCTAGTATGCTGGGAATGTGGTTTGAATCAACGATGTCCAGCAGCTTCTCAAACAGCATGCGAACTTTTTCCACCTCATCCGGCTTGCCTTCAATGTGGACAATCTCACCGCGCGCTAGGATTTGCGCGGAGAAAGCCTTGGCTATCTCCTTAAGATTCCTGTTGTATTCACCAAGAACAGCAGTTGATTCCACGTTATCGCGCAGCCTTATCTCCGCACTTACGCTTTCACCCATTCCTCATCCCCTAACACATATCCTTTACCAATGCCCGTTATACGAACAACAACCTTATCCCCTGCATTGTGTGGGAGCATTGTATTCATGTAGGCATCAATGTATTCACGCGTGTAACCACGCCATTTCCCATTCTTCATCTCTGACTCCAGAAGAACTTCCGCAGTCTTCCCAATATAGCTTGACAGGAGATTTCTCTGTGTTGCTCGGTAAACTCGTTCCGCTTCTTGCGCGCGTTCATGCTTCACTGTATCTGGTATCTGATCCCGGGCACGTGCGGCAATTGTGCCAGCACGCGGAGAGTAACGAAACAAATGAAGATTTGCAAATCCCACTTCTCTAATAATGTCTAGCGTATTTTCAAAAGCACGATCGCTTTCCCCGGGAAATCCCACAATAATATCCGATCCAAAAGTCGCCTTGGGAATCATACGTCTTACAAGATCTACTCGCGACAAGAAAAAACCACGCGTATAACCACGCGCCATAACTTGAAGCACACCGTCATCGCCGCTTTGGAGCGAAATATGAAAATGAGGGCAAGCATAATCACTACCAGCAAAGATGCTGATAAGGTTCTTTTTTATACCATATGGGTTAATGGATGCCAAACGTAGGCGATGCAACCCATCAATTTGCAACAGCTCCTCGCTCAACGAAGAAAGGCTGCCACTTGGCGGCGCAAACTGCGCGAGATTTATGCCGGTTATTACAATTTCTGGATATCCGTTGTTCACAAGGCCATTTGCCTCATCAACAATAGCTGAGATAGATTTGCTGCGCGAAGATCCACGCACCTGCGTTGTCCGACAGAAAGTACAAGAAAAGTCACACCCATCCTGCACCTTAAGGAAAGCGCGTATACGTCCCAACTGCCCAGTGATTCTTTCCTTGTCCATGGTTTCAATACTTGCACTTGGAAGAAGACCTGTCTCTCCCGCTAAGGCACGTTCCACAACACTATCAACCATAATTTTCCATGAATTACCAGCAATAAGATCTACCTGATCAAGCCTGGATAGGCCTCTTGCCACAGCTTCTCCAACGCAACCGATAACCACAATTTTGGCGACGGGAATTTCTCTACGCAGTCGGTGAACAAGTTGTCGTGCCTTACGCTCAGCAAGTGAAGTAACAGTGCAAGCATTGATAAGGTAAATATCCGCTGCCTCTGTGACGATATTGTAATCAGTCGCAAGCATCTCCCGCATCATCTGCGTTTCATACTGGTTGACACGACAACCGTAGGTAATCAACGCAACTCGGGGATTCTTCGCGTCGTTGTTCATCGCTAGTTAAGGATACACGTATTGCCTACCAGCCAACAAGCAACACACCTGGCAGGTCGATCCCTTCTCATTGAAAGATAAGCGTGAGCACGTGAGTCTTCAAAACAACATACCTTGTTTAAAAAAGGAACCAAGGAGCTCGATCTTCTGCTCCTGCACAAGCTTGGCATGGTCCGTGTCATTGTGTTCCGGCTCTACTTACCTTGAGACAGTCCATCGTTACCTCTCTCTTGAGTAACTCCTGATGGTTAAGCAGGCTCTGGAAATCCTCAAATGGTGTCAGGTAGGCTTAGTACTTCTTGTTGATCCCCTTTAGCATCCATCGCTTTCGTGACGAGCCCACACGGACAATGGAAGTTCAAGCAGATGTGTCAGTATCCTGTCTCCTTGCCAACGATGTTCCCATTCTTCCCTTCTCCTAGCAGTTGGTCAAAGGTAATGCTTGCTGATTTTCTCCATACAACCAATTACTTCCGATTCGGGTACTTCATCGATGGTGTTAATGTGGTACGCCCTTTTACCCCGTTGAGATCACCTTTATGAGCCTCCTGCTCCGCACACGCGCCACGGTATGTACCCTGGCCTGCCTTCTGGATCAGGGCAACACCGTTCACCAAGCTGAGAGGATGATGGTTTGTCTTGTCAATGGTTAGGGCATGATTACTTACGGTAGAAGACGCTTTCCCCCAACAGATACAGGGGAGCAACAGATATCTCACTGAACCGCTGAAACTCATTACTTCCAAATATACTAAAATCTCACTTAAAGATAGTCACGGTGGCCTTGCCTGAAGCGGCTCATTTCTTATCCAGCTTAGCCAACAAGCGCTTGTCGTAACATGCATAACTAGCGGGTTAGTAATGGCGTTTGTAGGTGTGAATACGAAGATATCTAGTACGAAGAAACTGAGCAATGAGTCGTGTCAATTGTGAGTTAGAGATTCCTGTCATCTTTTGCATGTA
>JAGYNL010000247.1 GCA_018399865.1 Candidatus Bipolaricaulota bacterium
AAGTGAACTCCGGTCTCCAATAGTTCTTTCATAGTCAATACTTCCACATCACCCTCCCAAGAATGAAACGTAGGAACAGAGTATAGCAAACGGTAATGATCTCTTCAATCTGGGATGTGTACACGCTAACTAGTTTGGCATCCCAGAATTCTAAGGCTGGCTGTCAACATATCACTTGACTATAATGCTGGAGGAGGTAGAAGAGTATGAGGGAACCAGTAACGCAGACCGCACATGACGGCTCTTTGCAGAGCCTTCCCAAGAACATCGAGGCTGAGCAGGTGGTGCTTGGTTCTGCTATTCTGGAGCCGGAAGAGACCATACCCATCTTAATTGACAAGCTGCGCCCGGATGATTTCTACGTTCGTGCCCATCGGGTTATATTTCGAACGATTCGCGATCTGTTTGATCGGGGAGAGCCGTGCGACATAGTCTCGTTAGCTAATCGCCTTGAAGAGAAAGGGGATATGGACAAGGCGGGGGGGCGCGTTTACCTTAATGAGCTTCTCGATAGGGTTACTACCACTGCTAGCCTGGATTACTATGCAGAAATTATCCACAAGAAAGCAATATTGCGAGCTCTTATTGAGGCTGGAGGGAGGATATCAGGGTTTGGCTATGATGAAGCAAGCGACACGGCTGAAATCTTGGACAGAGCTGAGACAGTCATTTTTGACATTTCCCGCAGTCAGGCCTCCGGAAATTACTATTTGGTAAATGAGTTTCTCTATGATCATATCGATAAACTAGAGGAACTGCATCGCGATCCAAATCGGCACACGATTACGGGATTTTCTACGGGCTTCCCGCGTTTCGACGAAATGACATCAGGCTTACAGCGTTCAGATTTGATCGTCGTAGCCGGTCGTCCAGGTACTGGAAAGACAAGCTTGGCACTGGCTCTGGCGCGGCATATTGCTATACGGGAGAATGCTGCTGTCGGTATCTTTTCCCTGGAGATGACCAAGGAGCAGCTGTTAGAAAGACTATTGTGTGGAGAAGCAAAGGTTAGCTTGCACCGGTTACGAGGAGGATATGTCCCTGGAGAGAAATGGCGAGACATTGCCAATGCGGCAAGCAAATTTCAGAAAGCCAGAATCATGGTAGACGATTCGCCAGGTACCTCAGTTCTAGAGATCCGGGCTAAGGCTAGGCGGATGACAGCGCAACATGGGCTTGATCTGATCATTGTAGACTACCTGCAGTTGCTTGAAGGTTCTATTAGAACAGATGTCCGTGAACAGGAAATTGCCCATATTACCCGGTCTCTCAAGAAATTGGCACGGGAGTTGAGCGTGCCTGTTATTGCTATCTCACAGCTTAATCGAGCGGTAGAGCAACGCAATACGGACAAAAGATACCCTCGGCTTTCTGACCTGCGCGAGAGTGGGGCAATTGAGCAGGATGCTGATGTTGTGGTATTCATATATCGCGCCGATTACTACAATGAGCCAGCGGATGCCACAAAGGACGGTCAGGGAGCGGGTGGAGAAGCCGAAATCATAGTGGCCAAGCAAAGAAATGGTCCGTTGGGTAAGGTGTCGGTGATATTCCATAAAGCTTATGCAAGTTTTTATCCGTCTACCAGGGATGATGCTCCGCCTTTCTAGGCGTGTGGCTAATGCAATGGTGCCTGCGTATAATGGCTAATATAGACTGATCTATTAGGAGGAGTAATGGATTACCCAACAAATTACCGCTACACTAAGGAACATGAGTGGGTGGAGTTGGATGGAAACCGCGCCAAGGTTGGGATCACTGCTCACGCGCAGAGCGAGCTTGGGGACGTTGTTTTCGTTGAACTTCCTGCCCTGGAAGCCAAGCTAAATCGGGGGGATGCCTTGGGAACTGTAGAATCGGTTAAAGCAGTAAGTGATGTATATTCCCCAATTGCTGGAAAGGTCGTTCAGGTAAATAGTGAGCTGGAAGAAGCTCCCGAAACGATCAATTCTGATCCTCATGGTGCCGGCTGGCTAGTTGTACTAGAGGTAGATGATCCAAGCGAGGCGGATTCGCTTCTGGATGCTGAAGCATACCAACAGCTAATCGCAGAAGGGTAACCTTATGCGCTACATTCCCAATACAGATATCGATCGAAAAGAAATGCTTTCTTCCATTGGCTGCTCCTCTATTGAGGAGCTATTTGCCGATATTCCCCAACAGGTAAGAGGTCGCTTTCAGCCGGTTGGAATATCGCCCAAGAGCGAGATGGAGGTAAAAGCGGAGCTTGAGGCACTATCTCAAGATAACGAAATATGCGGAGGTGTTTCCTTCCTCGGTGGCGGGGTTTATGATCACTACGTACCAAGCGTTGTTTCACATATCACATTGCGCTCTGAGTTCTACACAGCCTACACCCCTTATCAACCTGAGATTAGTCAGGGAACCCTGACGGCGATGTTTGAGTTCCAGACTCTTATCTGTGAGTTAACGGGGATGGAAATCGCGAATTCTTCCATGTACGATGGTGGAACGGCGTTGGCTGAAGCGGCAATGATGGCTGTGCGAGTTAGCGGCGTAAACAAAATTGCCGTTTCAGGTGCTCTCTTCCCGAACTACAGGCGGGTGCTTGATACCTATTGCTGGGCTTCCGGTATAGAAGTTGTAGAGATTCCGGCAGCAAACGGGAGATCTGATCTGTCTGACATTCCATATGATCTTGGTGGTGTCATTTTACAATCCCCAAATGGTTTCGGCGTTATCGAAGATCTCTCCGACGTGAAGGCCGCAATTGGCGATGCATTGCTTATAGTGGTGGTCAACCCGGTGTCTTTAGGGATTCTTAGCCCGCCCGGGCAGTTTGGGGCTGATATAGTGGTTGGAGAAGGGCAGCCGCTGGGCCTTGCTGCATCGTTTGGCGGACCTTTCTTAGGTCTTTTTGCTACACGCAAGGATTACCTACGCCAGGTTCCTGGACGGGTAGTGGGGCAGACCGTGGATGTTGAAGGAAACACTGGATACACAATGGCGGCACAAACACGCGAACAACATATCCGTCGGCAGAAGGCAACCTCAAACATCTGTACCAATGCCCAGCTTTGTGCCCTTACTGCGACTGTCTATCTGGCTAGCCTTGGAGGTGATGGCCTGCGCGAGCTTTCCCTTATGAATCTACAGAAAGCACACTACCTCGCAGGCCGCTTAACTGAACTGCCGGGTTTTTCGCTTGCTTTTGACTTACCGTTTTTCAACGAGTTTGTTCTGCAAGTTCCAAGTGATCCCCACAAGATACGTGAAAAGTTACGCGAAGAGAGAATTCTTATCGATGACCCAGTCAGCCTGGAAAGACTTGGAATTAGTGGAGCACTTCGCATTGCAGTGACCGAAAAGCGATCCAAGGATGAGCTTGACCGAGTGGTGGATATTGTGGGGAGGATATGATGAGAACGATATTCGACTACGGAGAGGGCCGGGGAAAGGGTGGGATCCTACCGTTATTAGATATTCCTAAGCAGCAAATCGAAGATTTGTTACCCGCAAATGTTATGCGGAACAAAACTCCGAGGATTCCCAACCTGAGCGAGCCAGAAGTAGTTCGCCATTACACAGCTCTTTCCAAGCTGAATTATGGTATCGATGATGGCCTTTATCCTCTGGGAAGCTGTACCATGAAGTACAACCCCAAAATGAATGAAGACATAGCGCGGCTTCCTGGATTTGCGATGCTTCACCCCGCGATTGATCCAGAGCTTGCGCAGGGCGCCTTGGCTGTAATTCACAAGATGTCAAGGCTCCTATGTGAGGTTACCGGGATGGCTGATGTTACATTGCAGCCTGCAGCAGGCGCTCATGGGGAATTAACCGGCATGTTCCTACTAAAGCGCTACTTCGAATCACGCGGGGAATTGAGGAGAAAGCGTATACTTCTCCCGGATTCTGCTCACGGGACAAACCCTGCCTCAGCTGCAGCAGCCGGTTTCTCAGTAACTGAGATCAACTCAGGCAGTGATGGGCTAGTAGATCTAGATGCGCTCGGTAGTGAACTTGATGATACGGTAGCTGGAGTAATGCTGACTGTCCCCAACACCCTGGGAATCTTCGAGGAAAACATTATTGAGATTACGTCTCGTGTACATGCTGCTGGTGGGTTATGCTACTTTGATGGAGCAAACCTCAATGCCTTTCTTGGGTATGCCCG
>JAGYNL010000248.1 GCA_018399865.1 Candidatus Bipolaricaulota bacterium
ATTGAATCGTGTATGGATTCTGCGTAAGATGATGAGTGATCTAAATGACTCACAGAAGGCGTTGGAGTTCGTAAAGAGCAAAATGGAGGCGACAAAGGATAACGAGCAGTTTCTCGAGTTGATGAGCAGTGACTAACAAAAAACCGATTCGTAAAGATCGAGTATTGATCGCGCTCCTTGTTCTTGTGGTCATTATCTTAGTCCCGATTCTCATTCGATCCGGCGGATCAAATGGAGAACTGGACCAAGAGCCTGCTGCAACACCTAGTGGTGAAACTGATGCTTCCGATGGCCTGCCATTAGTGAGCTTGACTGGACCTTCGCTAGCTGATGAATCACCAGCTTCTGAGGAAGAGCCGAACATAGATACAACACCGGAAGGTCCAGATGAGGGCAATGGGGTGACGAATACTGCCATTGTCACGCGCATAGTAGAGGCCGGGGAGACGGTAGCAGACATTGCCTCTGAAATGGGAGTTACTGTTCAAGAAATAATGGCAGATAATAATCTTGTTTCTGCGAGCCAAATTACCCAAGGACAAACGCTTTATGTCTACCGCGGTGGTCTAGTTCATGTTATCCAGCGTGGCCAGACCTTAACTGATATTTCCATCACCTATGGAGTTTCTGTCCAGAAAATTGCGGAGGCTAATGGTATATCAGATCCTGGGCGCATCTTTGCGGGTCAGCGGATAGTCATTCCTGGAGCGACGACCAACTTGTGGCAAGCAGTAATCCGGCTTTCAAGCGGCCAGCAGACGAGGTTTATCTGGCCCTTGGAGGGAGAAGTTGTCTCTTCTTTTGGTTGGCGTACCCATCCGGTGTTGGGAACCCGTCATCATCATAACGGGATTGATATTGATGTCCCTGAGGGGACAATAGTCCATGCAGCAGACTCAGGCAGTGTATACTCGGTTATTGAGAATGAGGAAGCGTACGGGACAATGGTAGTCCTCAAGCATGCTGATGGTTACTTAACTATATATGGTCATCTTTCTAGCGCTCTGGTGTCGAATGGTCAGTATGTTGAGGTCGGCCAACCGATTGCTGAGTCAGGCAATACAGGCCTTTCCACCGGGCCACATCTCCACTTCGAGATAAGAAACGGGGAGTTTCCCGTTGATCCGCAGCGTTACCTACCTAGCTAGATGGAGCACTTTCTAATAAGGGGCGGTAACCCTCTCTCAGGGATAATCACTATATCTGGAGCAAAGAACTCCACTTTGCCAGCCTGCGTGGCTTCGTTGTTGACGGAGGACGAGGTGGTAATTGATCATGTGCCGCGCCTTCGCGATGTTACCACCATCTTGTCAATGATCTCCTCGTTGGGTAAGACAATCGAGGGGGAGAAAGAAAGGGTTAGGATAATTGGCACGGGCGAGCTTAGTGGTGAGGCGAAAAGTGAGTACGTTGAGCAAATGCGAGCCTCGTTTTTAGTTCTGGGGCCATTAGTGGCTCGCCTTGGGCGTGCCGTTGTACCACTGCCTGGAGGGTGCAAAATAGGAACCCGGCCGGTTGACATTCATCTTCTTGGTTTGCAGGAGCTTGGAGCAAAGGTTGTGGAAGGTAAGGGGGCAGTTACTGTAACTGCTAGAAAGCTGCGTGGAGCCAAGATAAGCTTACCTTTTCCATCTGTGGGAGCTACTGAGCAGATTCTAATGACTTCATCCCTTGCTGTGGGGGAGACAATGATTGAAAACCTCGCCTGGGAGCCCGAGGTGATGGATCTAGTTACTTTGCTGAGGAAGATGGGCTCGGAGATTGAATACAGAAACGGATCCCTTTATGTTCAGGG
Source organism: Candidatus Bipolaricaulota bacterium (assembly GCA_018399865.1). Next base: position 1,796 of record JAGYNL010000248.1, read on the forward strand.
AAGAAGTAGCTTACACGGAGCACATCACGCGGTTATCCCAGATAGAATGGAAGCAGGGACATACCTTATTGCGGCAGCGATCACACGGGGAACGATAGAGGTCAGGCCGGTTATCCCTGACAACCTTCGATCCCTCTTATCCATCTTATCTCAGACAGGCTGTCTTATTGAAGAAACATCAGATGCTGTTAAGTTAACCATGAACCGTAGACCTTCATCAGTAAGCTTGGTCACTGCCCCATACCCGGGGTTTCCGACTGACTTACAGCCTCCAATTGTGGTGTTGCTTGCCTTGGCGGAAGGCACAAGTGTGGTTGAGGAACGCGTTTTTGAGAACAGATTTGGATACATATCCGCACTTGGGGAAATGGGAGCGAAAATCCAGGTTGAGAAGCACAGAGCTGTAATTGAAGGGGTAAGCGCACTGCACGGCACGCGCGCTACAGCGTGTGATATACGTGCGGGAGCAGCTCTTGTGCTGGCTGCTTTGACCGCCAGTGGGGTAAGTGGAATAGATAACTTGGTGCAGATTGATCGCGGGTACGAGAAGATGGCTGAGAAACTCTCGAAAGTTGGAGCAAACATTGAACGAGTCAATTGACAAACCGTTAATGCAGGAAGATTACATAGGTGAGCGGGCTCGTATTTACGGAGAGGAGAAAGCAGTCCTTGTAGCTCTGCAGAAGCCCGGTATCTCGGCTAAGGAATCTCTGGCTGAGCTTTGTAGGCTTGCTTCCACAGCCGGCATCCTCACACTTCTTGAAGTAGTTCAAGGCAGAGTAACCCCAGATCCTCGCTACTTCATCGGTAAGGGAAAAGTCTCCGAAGTGAAGGCAGCCTCGCATGAACTTGGAGCGGATGTTGTAATCTTCGATGATGAGCTCTCGCCTGCTCAGGCCAGAAATCTTGAGGATAAACTGAAAACAAAGGTGATTGATCGGTCACAGCTGATATTGGACATCTTCGCTCAGCGCGCTGCAACAAAGGAAGCAAGATTGCAGGTGGAGTTGGCACAGTTGAGATACCTTCTTCCGCGCCTGCGGGGGTGGGGAAGCGCACTGTCCCGGCTTGGAGGAGGTATCGGCACAAGAGGACCGGGTGAGACACGGCTGGAACTGGATCGTAAGAAGATCAATGGCCGAATACACAAGCTTGAAAAGAGGCTACAAAAAACCCAAGCCGAGCGTAAGCTGCGGGGCAAGCGACGCAAGGCTGGCTTGGTTCCGGTGATCGTGCTTGTTGGCTATACAAACAGCGGAAAGTCAACCCTTCTCAACTTGCTTTCCAATGCTGATGTGCTTGTTGAGGACAAGTTATTTGCTACATTAACAACGACTGTGAGACGCGGGGAGATTAGCACTTCGCAGAGGGCCCTATTTGTTGATACGGTAGGCTTTATCCGTAATCTTCCTCATCAATTGATCCCCGCTTTTGCCGCCACTTTGGAAGCTGTACGAGAAGCTGATCTTATATTACACGTTGTTGATTCTTCGCGTGTAACCAGGTATGAAGACTATCAGACTGTCATTTCTACCATAGATAAGGAAGTATTCTTAGACGATGAAACAAAACCAGTGGTCATAGATGTACTGAATAAGATTGACTTAATAGATCAAGAAGACTTGGAGACTGATAAATTTCATAAGCCGGTACTTATTTCTGCGCGAGAAGGTACAAATATCCAGGCACTGCTCTCTAAGATCCAAGATATGCTTTGTCAGGGTAAGCAGGATGTCTGCTTGACCTTACCCTATGGGATGATGCAAGAATTATACAGCCTTTCGAAACGGGAGAGGGTAGAGGTCTGCAGCTACACTAAAGAGGGTATCGAGATTGACGCTACACTATCCGAGCAAGATGTAAAGAGGCTGCTTGACGAAGGCGCCCGGATTAGTCCTTCTGTCGCCGCGAAGTAGAAAATGGTCTGACCTCTGAAACTTCAGCCTCCACCCGCTCATGTTCACCTAGAAGAAGGGTGACAGTATCGCGGAAGATGTTGTGGGCTATTACTTTGGCTTTTCTCTCTTTATAACGGACCAATGTGCCCAGTTTGGGCATTTTCTCTAGTTCTGCTTTATAGGCGTTGTGCTCGTAGGCTAGGCAACACATGAGCCTTCCGCATAGACCCGTTATACGTTCTGGGGGGACAAATAGTTCCTGATCGTATGCAAACTCCATTGGTATAGGTTTTGGATTGTGAAGGAACTGATGGCAACAAAGTACACGGCCGCAACGTCCGATCCCTCCCTTCAGTCCGGCTTCATCTCTGGCTCCCATCTGGCGCAGCTCAATGCGCATCCCAAAGCGTCCCGCCAAATCGCGGAGCAGGGCGCGGAAATCAACCCGATGCGGGGCGGTGAAATATATTCGTAGGTGAGAGCGGTCTATCGTATATTCGGCAGCAACTAGATGCATTGGTAAATCGTGCTTTGTAACAACTTCCCGAGTTGCGGCGAGTACGCGTTCGGCTTCGGCCTGATTGTGTGTGTATGCTTCCAGGTCACTGGGAGTTGCCTTACGAACCATTTGTTCAAGTTGTTTGCCGATACCTTCTCCGGCAGCCAGAACGCTCATTACCATACCCATTCGTTTGCCGTTGTGTTCAACAATACAATGGTCACCAGGAGCGAAAGCCCCCGATTGGGCGTGGAAGTATCCGCTGTCCCTTTCAAGATCAAATACGCGAACCAGGAAGACTTTTTCTTCCGCCATTATTCACCTCGATGCATGCTTAGAAGGAGCCACATGAGCACACCTTCTGTGCAAGTATAGCGCTGCAAAGCCCTCTGTGCTCGTTGGATGTATCTACAAGCGCTAGTCCACGATGTCAAATCGTGCTTGGATACGTCTCGTTTATGGTTGTCTAAAGAGCCTTTTTCCATCACTGTCTCACGGAGCGCAGAAAAGCATACTACGAGCATCAGATCAAGAAGCTGACTGGCTCTTTCACGGCCAGCTCTTGCAATAGCGGTTGCACCATTCACGGCCAGCTCACGGTTACCTAGCCTGAGCCTACAAAGGAGTTGGTATGTAGCAGCATGCTGTAAAAAAGGATCTTCTCCAATAGCAAGATCGACAAGCCTGCTGTCTTCTGCCTCCATGGTTTGCTTTAATGTGTGTTCTCTAGCTTCTGCTAAATTCTCTATATGAGAGACGAGCTGGCTAAGTTCATCATCATTCTGCGCCATGCTGGCCAAGTAGCGGGCGTCTGTCTGAGAATATCCAGCCGAAATCAAGCTGCGGAGCAATTGGCTATCGGTTGATGGCATCAGGTGAATTACTCGGCTACGTGAAACAATTGTTGGTAGAAGATCTCTTTGGTTCTCTGTTAAGAAAAGGAAAATGAAACCTCGCGGAGGCTCTTCCAGGATCTTGAGTAGGGCATTTGCTGCCTCTATTGTAAGTTGCTCTGCTTCAGGCAGTAGACAAACCTTGCGGCGTGCTTGGGTGGGCGCAAACTGTGCCTGATGTATCACATTGCGGACCTGCGCAATGCCAATTGTTTCCTTTCCTGTTACGCTGGTCAACTCGATCAGATCTGGATGGACTCCACGAAGAACGAGTTCTTTGTCCTTGGCAGACTGCGCAAGTAATACCGACGCGTTCCTTCTGCCTGCTGCCAATCTGTTCTCTCCGCGTGACACTATTAGGATTGTCGAGGCAAGATAAACCATGCTTGCATCTGTTAATTTTGGGTTATCCATTACGGATAACAGGGTACCACAGCCGGAGGAAAGGCGCAAAGCTTCTCATGTCACCTGGCTATCCTTTAGCATGTCTTCTATAAAGTCGGCGACTTCGTCTGGTTTTTGTGGTGAAAGGTTTTCCACCATATCTGGAAGAGCTACGCGATCTTTGGTAATGACGGCTATCACCTCAATTTCACCCGCTAAGGGTTCAACTTGTTTTTCCAGACGGCGGTATACCTCGATCTTTGGAAAAGGGCCGTATTTGTATCCTTCTATTAGGACTATATCGTAGTCAGGAAATAAGCGGTCAATTAATTGATCTGCAGGCTCTTCTGGATCGGCATCCCAGAATAGGGCACAGCTTTCTTTTGATATCAGTAGTGCCTGCTTTGCACCTGCTTCCAGTAGAAGACCGCTGTCAGAATCAGGGGAATCTATCATGGTTAACCGCGGGGCGTGTTTCACTGCTCCCACCCGGTAGCCACGTTCGATTAAAAGTGTTATAACTTGCATTATTAGGGTAGTCTTTCCACTGTTGTGGTGGCCAATGAAAGAAACAGCCAGGGTCATAACTGTCCTCGATCGATGATGCCTATCAGATCATCCATCTGTAATCGATGCAAGGTGTTGTCGGTTGGCCCGTAGCTATCATAACCACGCTCTTGGTAGTATGTGTTGATGGTATTCTTCAGGATTTCAGCATCGATTGGGTGATTGGCGCTTGCTCCTCGGGGCAGGGATTCGTTGAATCTGGCTGGTAGACGATCGTCTTCTAGGGTGTAGCCAGCTCGGGCAGCATGGATGCGCAAAAGCGTGTAGTTTCTCTCACCTATACGTAGCATCTCCTCGCTACTCACATCCAGCCCGGTTTGTGCTTCCAGAAGTGCTCTTATGCCAGATAAGTTGCACTTCGGACCCGTTTCTCGGACGGTGAACGCACACAGAATGAGCGAGTTAACGAAGGATCTTACATCTTCATAGGTCTTTGTTATTAAGGCTTTGTCAGCTAGCGTGAAGCGATCGTATGGGCCATCTATGCCCAATTCCGGTGTTATGAGCTTATCCGTAAATAAGGTGTCATGTGTCCCCTCCATGTGGGTTGCTCCACGAGGGCTGGTGGCATACGAAATGCTTACTCCTTGCTTTCCTCGCGGTTCATGCATTGGGATTTCTACCCCTTTTATTGTCATGGCGAAATCCGCGCCTAATCCCGCAGCGTACTTCTCTAAACCATCGGCGATATCGTTTCCCACACTATCTCGATGCGCTATCTGATTTATCAGGCGTATGATTGCCTTTCCATCTCCCCAGCCAATTCTCTCTTTGCTAAGCCCCTTTTCCGACGCCTCCATCATGAAGGCCGATGCTACCCCGGTTGAGATGGTGTCTAAACCATAGTCATTGCATAACTGGTTGGCTAGCGCGATGACGTTCATGTCATCGTTTAGGCAAAGAGATCCAAAAGCGGCAGTGGTTTCGTACTCAGGACCGCCGAAGCGAGGATCAACTTCTTGGCCATTGTAGGATGTTTTTACAACCCGCTTGCAGCGAATAGGACAGCCAGTGCAGCCTTCTCTGTCTATCAGGATAGTATTGTGTAACCTTTGCCCGCTTATTGATTCTGCTGCATTGAATACACCTTCCAAGAAGTTCTTCGTGGGCAGGATGCCCTTTTGGGATAGTTGTGTGACTCCACCGGCGGTACCGTACTTACCTAGAGACCGCATGCTATCATCGTATGTATAGCTGGTGTGATCAGAGCGCTCGCGCAAAAAGCGGCTCTTATCGTAAATAGGTTTATCTTGATTACCGCGGACTACGATAGCTTTCAGCTTCTTGCTTCCCATTACAGCACCTAATCCAGGCCTTCCAGCGGAGCGGGAGACGTCATGCATAATGCAGGCCATTTGAACTAGGTTCTCACCCGCAATACCTATTGCTGCGACTCGCGAGCGAGGATATCTATCTGTCAGAGTAGTTGTTGTATAGAGAACTCCTTGCCCCCAAAGGTCGCGGCAGGGATTAAGCTGAGCCTTACCGTCAATCAGGCTCAAATAGACTGGCTCTATAGCCTTTCCTCGTATTATGATTCCATCGTATCCACTTCGTCCCAGTTCGTGGCCTAGGTAACCACCAACATACGATCCGGCAACGCTTCCCGTTTTAGGAGAAAGGCTAATTACAATGTGTCTGCCTGCCCCAAGGACGCCTGTTCCCTGAAAGGGCCCGGTGCCGAAGACCAGTATGTTGTCTTCTGAAAGTGGGTTTTCTTTGCCGGAAAGCTCCTCGAGGAGAATGCGCGCTGCAATCCCTCTTCCTCCCACATAAAGCTTGGCCCACTCGTCCGGGATTGTGTAGTCAGTAATTTGCGCTGTCTTTAGATCAACATCCAAGTATTTTCCGAATTTTCCGAGCACTACCGCCCCCCCCTTATCATTTATGGGTACTTCTGTATTGTAGCTGGTAATCAAGAACTGACAACTACCGGCCAACAGATTTATGGGTTGATTCTTAGCAATCTGGTGAAAGCCTCTAGAATATCGATAATGAACGTGTCCGAAATGTAAGGCTATTTCCCGTTACTGGGCACAGACGAGTTACTTTTATATGGGATAATTGGTTAATCGCGATGTAGAATGCGGGATCTTGTAGTCCGCGATTGGTGCATAAGGTGAGTTATGACCTACGTAATATTCATCTGGCATGGGAGCTTTCTAGCTCTTACGATGTCAATGATTGATTTTAACACGGTTTTTCCGGCTATGATCACAGAACTTGTCGATTCTAAGATTATCTTTGGGGTTATCTATTCACTCATGCTAGGTATGCCGTACTTGTCAAGCCTATTGTTTGCTCACTTTCTGTCGGCTTATCAGTATCGTAGAAAATTCCTCATCATGGGTATTTACTTGCGTGGCATCGCATTTCTAGGAATGGCTACCTTTATGCTCTTCTTTGGCGCAAGCCTTCCTTGGCTGGTAGTGGGGAGTTTCTTCTTATGGAGCTTATTGTTTTCTTTGAGCGGGGGATTTGCTGGCATCTCTTACGATGACATATTTGGTAAGTTGGTTCCCAGGGAACAAAGGGGGAGGTTGTACGCGCTAAAGCAGTTTGCTAGTAGTTTAGCTTCCTTTGGTGGTGGATGGATAATTGCTCACGTGTTTAGTATGAGTACTCTTTCTTTTCCCAAGAACTACGCGACTATATTATTTCTGGGTTTTGTAGGTCTTGTTGTTGCCTCTATTGCCTTTTGGTTCATTAAGGAGCCACCATCACAGATCAGTGAGAGTAAGCGCCCCAAGCTTTCTGCCTTGCTTAGCAGAGTTCCCGGGATTCTGCGGGATAATCCGGAATTTATGAAGTTCATTGTGGTTGAAAATTTGTCTAGCTTCAGCTTAATGATAATGCCATTCTACATGATCTACGCCAAAGATATGCTTCAAGTAAATGATGTTTACATTGGCCGTTACCTGTTGTATCAGATAGGGGGGACAATAAGCTCTAATCTTCTATGGGGATGGGTGGCTAGCCGCCTAGGTAACAAAAAGGCTGTTGAACTTTGTCTTTTATTGGGAGGCATGATTCCCGTAGTCGCACTAAGCATTATTCACTTGGGCGCAGATTTCTTTGCGCTTGTTTTTGTGTTAGTTGGTTTTGTATATAGCGGAAGGCGTGTCGGGTTCGTGCCATATCTCTTAGATATTATTCCTGCTGACGAGCGTCCTGTATACCTAGGTATTCGCGGCACGCTTAACTTCCTTGTTGTTCTGCTTCCACTTCTCGGTGGGGTAATCATCCAGTTGGTTGGATATCTTGCTGTATTTGCGCTTGTGGCGGCAGTGATGTTTGCCTCTTTTGTTTTCCTTTGGCGAAGACCACAAAGACAACCATAGTATTTCTTGCTTGCTAGACTTACTTTGAACGCTTATGCGTGATCATCTGCCGCTTCTTGCTAGCCTGAAAGGCCCGCAATCAATGTGCAAAGTAAAAGACAGCCAGTGGACTAGATTTGCGCTTTTGCCAGCGCGTATGATTTTCGTCCGGTTATTGGTTTTTTGGCCTTTGCAGCGGGTTGAAATCTGGCCAATTTGTCTTCTTTGGTTGTCAGCTTTTGGAAGAGTAGCTAATGGTAGGTAGATACTTGGCAGTACACGGTGATGTGTGTTGATTATAGATGGCGAGTTTCTGTAATCTGAATCTTGAAGGACATCTTATGATTAGAGGTGGACCAATGAGAACACTGTCCCAAGTTCTTTCGCAGAGCGCAGCTTCTTTCCCCGATCGTCCGGTTATCTCTTCGGGCGGACAGCTTATTACTTACAAAAAACTGGAAACGCGTGTTGATCACTTGGCAAGAGGATTGATTGAGCTTGGGGTTCAAAAGGAAGACAAAGTAGGTGTTTGGATGCCGAATATCCCGGAGTGGATCATTGCTTACTTCGCCATTGCAAGAATTGGTGCTGTGATAGTACCCATGAATACGCGCTACAAGTCACACGAGGTGAAATACATTCTAGATAACTCCGAAGCAACAACGCTGTTCATGGTTGAGAATTTTGCGGGGATAGACTACCAGGAGATGATAAACACTTTTCATCATCAGCTGCCACGTTTGAAGAGGATCATCGTTGCTGGAGAAAGCAGTAGGGGGGCGATGTCTTTCTCCGAGGTGGAATCATTGGGTGCAGGATTGCTTGGCGACGGGATAATCAACCAACGAGAAGCTATGTGTGATCCAGAGGATAATGTTTTTATCCTCTATACATCTGGGACTACTGGTAACCCAAAGGGGGCTATGCTATCTCATCATAACATCGCTGAAAACGCCAAGCAGGTAACCGAGGTGCTGCATACAACTGAGAGTGATGTATTCCTGCTTCCGGTGCCTTTTTTTCACTGTTTTGGTTGTGTTATGGGTATTGCCGGGGCGATTACTTGGGGGGCCAGTATTGTTCCCATGACCTTATTCAAAGCCAAAGAGGCACTTGAACTTGTGAAAAGTGAAAGGGTTTCTGTTCTCTACGGGGTTCCAACCATGTTCGTTCTGGAACTTGAGGAGTATCGAAAAGGGAAAGAAGGGGTTTATGATGTCTCCACTCTGCGCACTGGTATTATGGCTGGCGCTCCATGTCCAGTTGAGGTTATGAAGGGAGTGATGGAGGATCTCCACTGTAATGCATCTATTGCTTATGGGCTTACTGA
>JAGYNL010000249.1 GCA_018399865.1 Candidatus Bipolaricaulota bacterium
ACCCATCAGTCCCAGCCTGACCAAGCGTGAAACCAGGTTCCGATGAAACTACACCTGCAACAAGAGACGAGCAAGGAGTGGATGTAAGGCAGTAGCTTTCAGGAGCATTGATGTCAAATGCTAAAACGTCACCACACTCCACTTCCTCCGTCACCCTTACCCATTCAGCAATATCAGCTGAACCAGTAAGGAATGCTTTCCCATAAAGCCTTCCTACAGTTGATACATTACCATCTAATGTTACTTCGAACACTGCAGAGGTTTGATTCTTTGAGTACTCTATGTTATCGGTGAAAGCAGCAGAGTGGTTTCCTGCTGCATCTCTGTACTCAACGTATACGGCTTTCATACCCTCGCTTTCATCTCCTCCCACAGCAGTAAGGTCCCAGTCAGCAAATGATGACTCAAAAGTTTGCCAGGAGTTCCAGGTAGATCCATCGTTGCTAAGCCGCATTTCGACCACTCCGCTGCCACCTGCATCTCCAGCTTCAAGGTGCAAGTCAACGTACAGCAAGTTCGTGACTTCGGTATCCTGGTTTATCACCACAGTACCAGTAGGTGGCTCCGAATCAACGATGATGTCTACAGTGTTGCTCCAGTTACTCTCTTCACAACCGAATGCTTTGGCTCGATAGTAATAAGCTCCATCTTGCTTGCCAGTTAAGGTAAAGGTCGTATCGTTACCTTCGTAAGCCTTCGTCGGTGTGTCAAATGCTGAGCAGTTGTCTTCCTCAATGATGTACGAAGAGGCTTCGGAGACTTCGGACCAGGATAAAGCATACTCTCCCGTGGAGATCTGTTCTCCGGGGTCTTCGAGTGTTGGTGGGCTTGGAGGAGAGCAAGCCTCTGTCTCAAAGAAGAACACATCGCTTCCTGTAGCCATGCCATGGTTGTCTCGAGATAAGATTCTCCAACTGTACTTCGTGGAGTACGAAAGCTTATCAAGGTTGTACGTTTCTTCACTTACTCCGGAAGCAACAAGCGGTGGATCATTGCCTGATTCAGCTTGATTACCGAAGTACACGTCGTAATTTACATCGTCGCCGCAGTCAGGATCATCTCCTTGCCAGGACAAGCCAGTATCTGTGCTCACGTCAGTGGCCAGTTGAGAAGGAGTTACACAGCTTGCTGGATTGGGAGGGCAGTTGGCAACAACCTGTGACCCTTTCTCAATGGAGGAAAGAGGAGAGATGTCTCCAAGTGATTCCCATCCTCCCAAGATGAAGAAATCCCCACCGATGACCCCCCCAGCGGCATTTCCTCTTGGAGTCAACAGTGTTGGCGTTTCAAGATTCCATCGGTCTTCATCTGGGAAGTACCTGTAAACCGTATCCTTGTAGTCGTTCCCCTTACGGCCCCCTACGACATATATCTCACCATCTATTACGCCCGCAACCGCAGCAAAGAGAGACGTTCTGGGAAGTGACGCAACAGTCTCCCAGCTATCCTTGACAGGGTCATAGACCTCGACTTCGCTACACGCTGGACTAGAAGCATCCGTGAAGTCCGCACCCCCGATCACGTAAATCAACCCGTCAACAACGGCCACCGAGGCATACCCTCGCGGAGTGGGCATGCTCGCCCTTGCTGTCCACGTATCGGTACTCGGATCGTACTCATCTACATCATCAAGCGAGTAGCTAAGACTCCCATCACTCCCCCCGATTGCATATAGCTTGCCATTGGCAGCAACCACTGCTACTCCTCGACGCGTATGGGGCGACGGCATGTCCGCGCCGAACCTCCAGCTGTCAGAGATAGGGTCGTAGATTTTCACCGCTGGATCGCGAAGAGGGCAGTTGTCTGCGATCACGTAGATTTCGTTTTCAATGACAGCTGCAGCTCCCTCGCTTACCCCCTGTTCGGTGGGCAATGATTGGCGTTCATTCCATGTACCTGAAACAGGATCATAGGAATGGCAAGTCCTGAAACCACCCACACCAATCAGGAAGAACTCGTTGAACAGCACGGCTGAAGCCATCCCCTCCCCTGCCTCAGGCATGCTCCCATGATCGGTCCATGATAGGCTGTAATAGGCTTCCGGGAATACCTCAAGCTCGACTGTCAGCTCGACCGGCGTATTCAGTGCTGTCGGACACGTGATTTCGACTCTGCCCTCGTAGATCCCTGTACCAAGACCCGCGAGGTCAAGGTCAATTAAGAATTCCGAGGGAGCTGTCCCTGTAGCAGGCGAGACCTCCAACCATGCGGCGTTGGAAACAGCTGACCAATTGAGAGATCCCCCGCCGCCATTTGTGAGAGAGACGCTTCGAGAAGGCGCGCCCGCATTTCCCTCGATTGCCGTGATGGATAGGATGCTTTGACTCAGCAGTATGTACGGATCTGAAGTAGAATCAGGAAGGGTTGACGCACAGCTCTCATTGGAGTAACCGGAAGCTCCACAGTTAGTTTGAGATTTCAGCTTGTAGCAGTACTGGCTGTTAGGATCTAGCCCAACGTTGCGGTAAGAACTAGTTCCCTGCTCCACCACATCAATAGGGGAATAGGAGCCACCTTCCTTGCTGGTGTAGATAACGTATTCCTGTGCGTTGTCCACAGGCTCCCAGGTCAGGTCAACCGCGCGGCTGGAGTCGGGTGTTGCCTTAAGATTGGAGGGAGCAAGCGGTTGGCAATTTGTTGTTTGCTGCGCACGAAATGCTACACCCGCAGCAGACATCGGACTAGAGTCACCCCCTACGATCATCTCAACAATCCTATATGCTGGCTCAAAGGTAAACCCCATCTTGCTTGGCGTGGTTGTAAAGGTTCCAGCCGGCACGTCCGAGAAGACATAATTGCCCTCTTGGTCTGTGGTAGTCGATCTACTTACAGGTCCTACTAAGGACATCGTCACGCCAGCTAGGCCAGATCCCGCGTGCTCTACGGTACCGGAAACCTTGCCCGTAGAGACCTCCGGTGGAGGGTTTTCTACTGACACGTTCAGAACGCCGCCGACAGAAGCACTGTCTAGCCATTGTCCGGTTTTATTGTCCACAAGAATCCAGCGAGCATCGTATGTGCCTGGATCAGGGGTGCTCCCGTAGTTATCGTTGGGCGGAATCACAAAGGGTCGAGAATAGATGCTGGAAGTTCCTGTTAGTATCTGTGGGTACCGGTCGCCAGCGTAGTAGTCAATCCAATCTCCTCCTGAGTCCGTCTTTCTGATTTGCGCCCCCAAGCGGATCTCCCCGGCTTTGATAAAACTTGATGACGGGTTGCTGATGGTGTAATGAAAGGTTATTTCCTGCCCCGCTGAAGCCTCGTGACAACTAAGATGTTGATCAACAATCGCTAGTTTGGCTGGCACTTCATAGCTTGCCTCAGCATGCATCCCAGTGAGTTCTTGACCTGTGGTGGCATCTTCGTACCAAAACTCCCATGTCCAAGTACCAACGCTTTCACTTCCGTTGAAGACATACTCGTCCCATGTCCAGTTAGAGTCAGTTAGGGTCCAACTTCCTGGGTACAGCGAGCGTTTGGCCATACTGAACTGGAGAGGGTCCGAGGGTTCGAAGTCAGCACTTGGGTAGTAGGCATATCGAATGTTGGTGCCACCCTCTCCGTCAGGATATGTAACGCGGACAAAGCTATTAACCTCTTTGCCTTCGTGCTGCCCCGCTACAACAGATACGCTCTTTAGCTGACTATCCTCGATCTCAAACGAACCGGAATTAGGAGTGAAGTACAGCTCTAATTCAGCATTCTGCGTACCACTTGTAATATCTAATCCTCTGGGGATAGAGTCAAACAGGGCAGATGAGACGTCTATCACATCTTTCCAGTCGTATCCACGCCCCTCAAAAACCTGTAAGGTAGTGATCCATCGCTTCTTGCCTCCGTCCATTAGGTAGACTGCATCTTCTCCATACTCTCGTATAAGAAGTCCATCGGATGCACAGTGTAGCGGGACGAAATCTGGACCCTTCTCAAATCTATCATTGAATACTTGGGATATCACAGATGCCTCGATGTTCTCGGTATGACTCCAGCGAGGCAGCCCAACCATTTTCTCCAGGGAGTCCAGGGAGTCTGGAGCAATGTGGTAGAATGTGTGGTTTTGAACAAGAAACACCGCTCCTGTCTCGTATGATTTACCAGTTGGCCCCGTGAACCAGCCAGTTGTTCGAAGAAGCGGAGGGTAGATGTATATGAAATCGCATACCGAATAGCCTGAATAATTACTTCTCACACTATTGCTGCAATCATCAGGATTGCTGCAGTTTACGCCATCGCACATTGCGCGCATCTCAGACACCTGCATTGAGGTGCCATTTGCGGCTACAGACTGGACCCACACTACGTGCTTACCCTCCTCTTTCACACCTATTGTGCCATGCGAAGGTTCATCGAGTACTACATAGTCAGCCTCTGTAGCATCGTCATCCCACTCATCGGCGTCCTTACACCTGTAGAAGGGGATTCCCCAGTTGCAGCATGCCATCTCCCACACCCACCAGACGCAGTTGCCGTCGCAACCATCTGGCCCTTCTGAAATCAGGGTGTAGTATGGCGAGCAACAACCTGTGCAATTCCCATTGTAGTTGTTGTCGCAACACCAGCAGAAGTTGGGCCTACCGCAGTAGCAACTATCTTCCTCGTTACCACACCAGTGAGTTGCAGTAACCGGGAACCAGAGAATCAGCAAGGATAGAAGGACCAAGAAAGCTACCGATGCAGTGAGTAGCTTCCTGTGTGGAAATCGACATGTAGTCAAAGTGACTCTGCTTACCCAGCTATGTATGCCTCGGCATATTAGCTTATTAATCATTATCGCAAGTATACTAGAGGAACTCTACAAATGACAAGTTAAGAAATTTGCATTAACGATGTATGTCATATGCGGCAGCTTTTGGATAGTAGGACCTTGCTATTCCTGTAAAGACTTCTTTCGATTGTGGAGTGAACCCCTAGGACTGGACAGATAAGTATGAAGATTTGTACATTGTCTGGAGGGCCGCTAGGAG
>JAGYNL010000250.1 GCA_018399865.1 Candidatus Bipolaricaulota bacterium
TTTAGGAAGACGAAACTCTGGGATCCCGTACATGAGGACTCCCCCAGCTACATGGAACAGCTCAAAGATGGTGACTTCATAACCCATCTTTCTCAGATCCCCTGCTGCAGTTAACCCAGCAGGACCTGCCCCTATAACTGCTACTGCTTTGTCGTTGGTTGGCAAAGCTTTCTGCTCGGATGCGCCGTGTTCGGCCTCCCAGTCGGCGCAAAACCGTTCAAGCCTACCTATGGCCACTGGTTCAAAGCGTGATCCCAAGACGCATGCCCCCTGACACTGCTCTTCTTGAGGACAAACACGCCCACAGACAGCCGGAAGGCTGTTGGTCTCTTTGATGGTTGCAATGGCTTCAGAGAAGTTCTTGTTCTTGATGTGCTTTATAAAGCGAGGAATATCAATATTTACCGGGCAACCTTTCACACAAGGGGGTGATGGGCATTGTAGGCAACGCTCGGCTTCTAGTATTGCCTCTTCTTCTGTATATCCAAGTGGGACTTCGTCGAAATTGTGTATTCGAACCTGCGGCTCCTGTTGGCGCATTGGGATCTGCTGCTGCTTTATCATTCACGAGCTCCTTCCTTCTTCCTCTCACCTGCCAGGTAACGCTCAAGAGCACAGCCTTCTTGCTGCCGGTAGAATCCCTGACGCGATATCAACAGATCGAAATCCACAAGGTGTCCGTCAAATTCTGGACCATCGACACAAGCAAATTTCACATCTTCTCCAACCTCAACCCGACAACTCCCACACATACCAGTTCCATCGACCATAATCGAGTTTAGGCTAACCACGGTCGGCACAGAAAACTGGCGAGTAATATCAGAGATAATCTTCATCATAATTGCGGGGCCAATCGCCCACACGCGGTCAATCTGACGGCCAGAAGCCAGTATGTCTCTTACTGGGTCACTGACAAATCCCTTACTACCGTTCGATCCGTCATCGGTCATCACTATCAGTTCATCACTTACTTCACCCATACGATCAGCATAGAACAACAGTCCTTCGCTTCGGGCACCAATTATTCCAATAACAGCGTTACCAGCATTCTTCAAATCGCGCGCAATCGGATAAAGCGGGGCTATTCCCAGGCCTCCCCCCACACATATCACTGTTCCGTAATTGTCAATCTCTGAGGGCTGTCCCAGCGGCCCCACAAAGTCAAGTACACTATCTCCGGCATTGAAATGGGCGCCCATCTCCATGGTGCTCTTTCCCACTTCCTGAACAACCACAGTAACTCCACCCTTCTTTTCATCGGTTTCAACTACAGTCAGGGGGATGCGTTCTCCTCGTTCATGCAAACGAAGAACTATAAACTGCCCAGATTTAGCACGACGGGCAATCTCCGGCGCCTCAATTACATATTCATGCACTTTCGAACCCAGGGTTCGCTTGCTTAGGATCTTATACACGCTGTAATCCTCCAGATAAGAAGGGATCTGAATTAAATCATCGGGGATTATCCCTAGCTTATTCAAACGATGCAAGCTTAGAAAAACCATGCGTATAAAGCGTACAATAGAAAATCGGAGGTATTATATGCATTACTACTTGGAGACAGACGGCAAGGTGTTCACCGTTCGGAGGAACGAATGCTTAGACCTGCCGCAGCTAGAGGAAATTCCATTTGAGTTTCAGGAGATTACCCAGCTAGCAACAACTGAGCCCGTGTTATTCTGTATACCTATCTTATCTCGCCATCCAAGGGAATGGTTTGGCAAAGATGAATTAGCATATCACGGAGACTCTTCTAAGCTATTACAGGAAGCCGTGCATTCGAGTATGCAGCGAGTAGTCGTTGAGGCAATATGCTTGGATCACCAGAAGGTGCTCCTTGTGAAGGGAAGCCGGGGCTTGACCGAAGGGAAATGGTCGCTTCCGGGGGGATTCTTACGCTTCGGCGAGGAGCCAAACGAAGGTGTTTTGCGCGAAGTGAGAGAGGAACTAAGGATAGAGGGAAAGATTGAATCTCTGCTGAGCGTTAGAGCCAAGATTGGAGAAACGAGCAAGTTGCACTGGATAATGCTCTTCTACATGGTTCATCTATCAGACAAGCCCAACCCTGATCCGGATGAAATAGCTGCCGCCAGCTACTTCCCGCTGCAAGAAGCTGCATCTATGTTGCAGGATGGATTGATGAGACAGGTAGTTCTAGATGTAGGCAAGCCTTTTGTGTGATCTCATAACCGCCCTTTGCCGCTATCAGGGTAATAGTGCCATCACTATTTCGAACTTAATTTCCTGTTTCCATTCCAAG
>JAGYNL010000251.1 GCA_018399865.1 Candidatus Bipolaricaulota bacterium
AAGATCAAAGGGAGGATAAAGCTCAATGATTGGAAAAGAGCTTAAACTCGTGTGCGGTAATGCCAATCACCAATTGGCTGATGAGATCTCTTGGGCTCTGGGAATTGATCTATGCGATGCTAGAATCGATCGGTTTAGTGATGGGGAGGTACGGGTAAGAATTCGCGAAACGGTAAGGGGGGCTGATGTGTTCATCATCCAACCAACTTGCCCCCCAGTTAACGACCACCTAATGGAGCTTCTCGTTATGATCGATGCTCTAAGAAGAGCATCGGCACGCAAGGTGATCGCCGTTATCCCATATTATGGCTACGCCAGACAGGACCGTAAGCACACAGGCCGGGTCCCGATTACCGCCCGCTTGGTGGCTAACCTTATTGAGGTTGCTGGCGCAGATCGCGTACTAACCATGGATCTACATGCTGGGCAAATTCAAGGGTTTTTCAACATCCCAGTGGACAACCTACAGTCTGATCCGATCTTCGCTAATTACTTCAAGGAGCACGATGCTGACGGGGACAAAACAGTTATAGTCTCCCCAGACGCTGGGGGAACGGTGCGCGCAAGGCTTCTTGCAGAGCGCTTAAACTATCCCATAGCTATACTAGAAAAGCGTCGTTCAGCAGATGGGACCAAAGTACAAGTAGTAAATGTGATAGGTGATGTATCTGGCAAGAGAGCAATCCTAGTTGATGACATCGTTTCCTCAGGAGCAACTCTCATTTTGGCAACTACTGCCCTTCTTGAACGTGGTGCCTCGCAAGTACATGCGTACTGTACTCATGGCGTCTTCTCCGGGAACGCTCTTGAAGCGCTAGCAGAATCACCCTTGAAAAAGGTTGTGGTTACCAATACCATTTGGCAGGAACGAGCGGAAAAGAGTGGTATTGTAGAGTATATCCCCGTGGGAGAGCATCTAGCCAAGACTGTCCGTCGGATTTTCGAGAACAAGTCGGTAAGTAACCTTTTCCCACATTACTAGTCAGAAATGTAGGAGTAGAAATGTCCGTAACACTGAACACCAAGTTGCGCCCAGCAGGAAAAGCGAATGCGCTGCGTAGACAGGGTCTAGTACCGGCCATTGTCTATGGTCCAAATATGGAAAACATCCCGCTAGTTATAAATCGGCGCGATTTACATACGCTTTTCTCCAAGATCACCCGCAGCTCTCTTATCGAATTGTCAATAGATGACAGCGATCAGCAAGAGCCGCTAGACGCTTTCTTGAAGAGGGTGCAATACAATCCAATAACTGATGAGGCAATTCACGTTGACTTCTACCATCCGGATACTAAGGTCCCCCTCAAGTTGTACGTTCCGGTAAAGATCGTTGGCGAAGCCCCCGGGATCAAGTTGGGCGGCTTCCTGAACGTTCTCTTCAATACGGTACGCGTGCACGGCTATGCGAAGGATATCCCTCATCTCATCACAATCGATGTGAGCGATCTGGATATTGGAGACACGATCCGGGTGCGCGATGTCGACTTTGGCAAGGTCACCCCTTTCCTTTCCCCTGATCGTACTATGGTTGCAATGGGGGCGCCAAGAGGTTTAGAGGCAGAAGAGAAAGAGGAAGAAGAGGAGATTCTGGAGACCGTTGCAGCAGAAACTGAAATCTCTTCTGACGAAGAAGAAAGCGAAAGCTAAGATGCAAGGGGGATGATTGAAGGCCGTTTTTGGGCTGGGAAATCCAGGACTGGAATATGCACTTAGCCGACACAATGTGGGATTTGATGTCATCGATCTTTACAGAAAGAAGTACATCCCACGAACCAAAGGGCGCTTGATGGACTCGGCTCTGGTCTACAAGAGCCGAGATCTTTTTCTCGCCAAGCCAATGACCTACATGAATAATAGCGGCGTGGCGATAAGGGCAATAATTGATCGCTTGGAAATAGCGCTCGAAGATGTTTTGATCGTTTACGATGACCTCGACATCCCTCTTGGAAGACTGAAGATACTAAGAAGCGGGGGTCCAGGATCTCATAAGGGAATGTTATCTGTAGTCTCTGCTGTGGAAAGCGATACGATACCGCGACTGCGCATCGGTATCGGCCAGGGAGATAGACCACAAGATCAAGTAGATTACGTCCTTGGAAAATTTACCCACAAAGAATGGGAGGTTATCTATCCCGTTCTAGAACAAGGCGTGCAGGTGGTTGAGGCTTTTCGAACCCAGGATATTGACGCCTTGATGACTAGATTCAACAGCCACCTGGGGGTTGTGAACAATTAAGACAAGACTATACTTTAAGTTAGTGAAGAAAGCGTTTTTGTTTGCTAGGAGGAAATAAAGATGTACGACCGATTCTCACGTGAATCGATGGAGATAATAGCGCTCTCTCAAGAAGAGGCCGGAGAGTGGAGCCATAGCTATGTGGGGACAGAACACCTTCTTCTTGCCTTCCTACGTGGAAAGGATAGCAACGTATTCCGCTTTCTCACCACACATGGCGTTACCTATGAGAAGGTCGCTGCCCTAATTGAATCAGAAAAAGGACGAGGAAAAGTACGCCTATCCCCGGACGATTTAGAACCAACTCCCCGATTGAAGCGCGTGATGAAGATAAGCTTTGAAGAAGCGCGGCGAGCTGGCCTTAACACCATCCGCCCTGAGCACTTACTGATGGGGATGTTACGTGAAGGTGAAGGTACTGGAGCGGCCATCCTACTTCACTTAGGAATTGATCTTAGCAAAACGAGAGCCTATTTCTTGCCCTCTGCAGGAGTGGGAATGGCATTGAGGTCAACACGCCGGCCGCAACAGGAAACCAAGAGCGATCTATCTAATTTTGGCCGCAACCTGATCGAGGAAGCGGAGTCAGGACGCCTGGATCCAGTAATTGGGCGCGATAGCGAAATGGAACGGATTATCCAGATCTTAACACGTCGTAAGAAGAACAACCCTGCACTTATTGGCGAGTCAGGGGTTGGGAAGACTGCCATTGTTGAGGGCTTAGCGCAGAAGATCGTCGAAGGAGATGTGCCTACCCTCCTGCGCTCCAAAGAGATTATTGAGCTTGACATGGCTTCAATCGTTGCCGGAACGAAGTACCGCGGGGAGTTTGAGCAACGCTTGAAGACTTTGATAAACCAAGTGATCGAATCTGACAACATCATATTATTCATCGATGAATTGCAGACAGTAGTTGGAGCAGGAGGCGCAGAAGGGGCTATAGATGCTTCATCAATTCTAAAACCACCGCTTGCCTCAGGGGCAATTCAGTGCATTGGCACAGCAACCCTTGAAGAATACCGTAAGTCAGTGGAAAAGGACCCCGCGCTGAAGCGCCGATTCAAGACCATACTAGTGGAGGAGCCATCAGTAGAAGAGACAGTAAGAATAATGAAAGGACTGCGCCCCCACTATGAACGTCATCATGGAGTCAAGATTACCGATGAAGCCCTCTATCAAGCGGCTCGTCTCTCTGATCGCTACGTCACTGACCAATTCCTTCCCGACAAAGCCATTGATCTAATAGATGAGACCGCCGCTAGGATCAAGCTCCAGAGCACCTTGTTACCAGATGAAGTTCGTGAGCTGATTACCGAGATGGATAGAATAGACGAGGAAGAACACGAAGCTGTTGCTGCCCAAAATTACGAAGCAGCCGCACAGTTACGCGATCGAAAGGCTGAGCTCCAAAAGGAAATTGAGAACTCCGACAACGGCCAGCATCTTACAAGAGACTTACAATCAACAGGAAAGGACGTAGCTCAAGTCGTTTCCATGTGGACAGGAATTCCAATCGGACACGTTCAAGAGGAAGAGACCACACGCTTAGTGCATATGGAGAACAAAATCCACGATCGGCTTATCGGTCAGGAAGATGCTGTACGGGCAACTTCGCGCTCAATCAGGCGAGCCTATGCAGGCGTAAAGAACCCGCGAAGACCTGTTGGCGTGTTCATGTTCCTGGGCCCAACAGGTGTTGGTAAGACAGAACTTTCAAAGACCCTGGCCGAGTTTCTATTTGGGGATGAGGATGCGCTAATCCGGGTCGATATGTCCGAGTATATGGAGCGTTTTTCGGTGTCCCGGTTAACAGGGGCGCCCCCGGGTTATGTCGGCTACGAAGAAGCTGGCGAACTAACTGAGAAAGTGCGACACCGACCCTATTCTGTCATACTATTCGACGAAATTGAGAAAGCACATCGCGACGTATTTAACATCCTTTTACAGGTAATGGAGGATGGTATATTGACCGATTCTCAGGGTCGGCGGATTGACTTCCGAAATTCCGTTCTGATAATGACTTCCAATGTGGGAAGTGAGATGATCACTGACCGCGGCACGCTTGGCTTCAGCGATGATGAGGTGGACTCCGAAGAATCTTATAACGAGATGAAGGAGCGGGTGATTAGTGAAGTACGCAAAGTTTTTCGCCCAGAATTCCTCAATCGACTGGATGAGGTAATCGTGTTCCATCAACTTACGCGTGACCAGGTGTTGGAGATTGCCAATTTGATGTTAGACGAACTGAAGGCTCGCCTACAGGAAGAACACGAGATTACCCTCACGCTTGATGAGTCAGCAAATGAATTGCTGATTGAGCAAGGGTATGACTCCAAGTATGGCGCACGGCCAATGCGCCGAGCTATCGAGCGGCTGATGGAGAACCCGATATCTGAGCTAATTCTTAACCGCTCCTTCGAGCACGGAGCAAAAATCACCGCCTCAGCAGACGGCGATGAGATGCGCTTTACCCGGAGCAAATAACATGCCCTACCGCTGTAGTCACTGTGGCTATCAGTCGGTGAAGTGGCTAGGACGATGTCCAAATTGCGGGAAGTGGGACACATTAATCCCCGACGAGGATGAGAAGACTGAGGACTCCTCCTGGATTGGTGAAGAAGTCCTTCCTATCAGCCAGATTGACCTCAAGGAAGTCAACCGACTGGAATGCGGCATTAAGGAGGTTGACCAGCTCCTGGGTGGAGGACTGGTCCCTGGGGGAGTGACCCTATTCGGTGGGGAGCCTGGAATAGGGAAGTCTACCCTACTGCTTCAGATAGCTCAGGGTTTTGCGCAGAGGTACGGTGATGTACTCTACGTTTCCGGCGAGGAATCCGCAGCCCAGCTCAAGCTGCGCGCAACCCGCTTGCAGGTTTCAAGCGACCATATATATGTGCTCTCGGAGCAGAGCTTTCCCCGTATTGCTGCCGCAGTGATGAAAATAAGTCCAAGTTTACTAATAATCGATTCTATCCAGACCACTTTGTCTGAGAGCGTGCCTGGTGAAGCAGGAAGTATCCGCCAGATGCGTGAGACAAGCGCCGAACTCACACGACTCACAAAGGGTCGGAAAATGGCCACTTTTCTAATTGGCCATATAACTAAGGAAGGGGCATTTGCTGGGCCAAAGACCGTGGAACACCTGGTTGACGTG
>JAGYNL010000252.1 GCA_018399865.1 Candidatus Bipolaricaulota bacterium
GATATACTTGGACCGCTATCCAAGTGAGCTTTCTGGAGGGCAGCAGCAAAGGATAGGAGTAGCCAGATGTCTAGGTGCTGATCCTCCCATTCTCCTGATGGACGAGCCATTTGGCGCTATTGATCCCATAACACGCAGCAAGCTCCAGGACGAGTTCCTGAAGATACAAGCTAAGATCAAAAAAACCATAGCTTTTGTCACCCACGATATAAACGAGGCAATAAAAATGGGAGACAAAATTGCCTTAATGCGCCAGGGAGAATTGGTGCAATACGCTGACCCAGCAACACTACTTAGTTCCCCAAATAACGAGTTTGTAAGGAATTTTATTGGAGCAGACAGAGTACTGAAAGGGCTGAGGCTCCTGAGAGCAAGAGACGTCATGCAGGTTCCACCATTGACTGTTGCGGTGGGAGAAGACCCTATGCAGGTCAAGGCTCGGATGAACAGCCAAAACTTCCGATGGTGTATGCTTACCGAAGAAAATGGGCGCTTTCTTGGCTGGGTTACAGCAGAGGATTTGCAAGAAGCAAAATCGATAAGGGATGTAATGCTACCCCCTACAGTAACAGCTGTTCCCGATACTCCATTAAACGAAGCCTTATCTATGATGTTAAACAGCGCAATTGGGACTCTGGCCGTTTTGGACGAACAAGAGAAACTAATCGGTGTACTTTCATTCCAGATTATTCGTGATGTCCTAGGCGAACAGGCTGATGACAGAGAAGTAAAGGAAGATGCGTGAAACAGTATTTGATGCTTGGATTTTTGTTGATGATTCTGATTGGAGTAACAATCTGGATGACAAGTCTCGGCAAGGTTGGAATTTTCCCAGTGACTCCAGCATTGAGAATGGTGACCTCAATCATCAGGCACTTGCAGATCGTTGCTGTAGCAGAATTATTAGCGATTATCGTCGGCATCCCCATTGGTTTCCTGTCTACTCGAAAGGCGTTTCGTTTTGTCTCACCCATCCTTATAGGCATTGCTAACATTGGCCAAACTGTGCCGACACTAGCCTTCATTGGAATCGCTGCGGCGTTTCTTGGCATGGGTTACACAGCAGCAGTTGCAGCGCTGTTTGTATACGCAACTCTTCCTGTCGTTCGTAATACCTATGCCGGAATACGATCGGTAGATCCCGCAGTTAAGGAAGCCGCGCAAGGGATGGGAATGTCAAAATGGGAAGTTACAAGTAAGATAGAGCTGCCATTGGCACGGCCGGTGATCATGGCTGGAATTCGTACTTCTACTGTAGTAAATGTTGGAACCGCAGCAGTTGCCGGAATGATTGGAGCAGGAGGGTTAGGAGCGATCATTATGTCCGGGCTTGCTGTACGTGTAATCGAGATTGTGATTCAAGGAGCAGCCCCAACAGCAGCCTTAGCAATTTTACTTGATGCACTCCTCGGAGGTTTTGAGGACTGGATGACTCCACGTGGTCTCAAGGTGATGAAACAGGCACAGTGGCAGCAGTAACAATCCCCATTACCTTATTGCCATTTAAGACCATAACACTTGTAGAAATAGATAGTAGGAGGTGATAGAACCGCTGCTATAAAGCGCTACAAAGAAACCACAAATCAAAAGGAGGAAAAGGAATGAAAAGTCTTAAACTTTCACTCGCGTTGTTGTTGGTAATTTCGATTGCTGGAGTGGTGTTTGCTGCTCCCATCAAGATCGGAACAAAGAATTTCACTGAGCAGTTTGTTGTAGGCGAACTGATGGCCATCTTGCTTGAGGATCGCGGTTTTGATGTCCAATTAAAGACAGGAATGTCCAGTAGCGTAATGCGTGAGGCCATGGAAACAGGTGATCTGGATCTGTGCATGGATTATACCGGTACACAATGGTTAACCTATACAGGTCACGAATTCAAGGGTGAATCACCCGAAGAGATGTACCAGAAGGCCAAGGATTTCGACGCTGAAATTGGGCTCGTCTGGCTAGACCCGATCTGGTGTAATAACACCTACGCAATTGCCGTAAGCCGAGAATTCGCTGAGGAAAACGACATTTACACACTCTCGGCCTTTGCCGACTACGTAACCGCCCAAAACGGCGAGGTCCCACTTTCAACGACCTTCGAGTTCTATGCTCGTCCCGATGGTGTGATAGGGATGCAGTATCACTATGGATTTGCCTTCAACCCCCAGTATGTAACGCCCGTTCTCCCTGGGTTAACTTTCGAATCCCTTATAGAAGGCAGAAGCGTTGCGACGATGGTTTTTGGAACTGATCCAGCAGTTATTAAGTATAACTGGGTTGTGTTACAGGACGACAAGAACTTCTGGCCTCCGTATGACCTTGCCCCTATTGTCCGAGGAAAGACCCTAGAGGCAAATCCAGGACTTGAGGACGCTTTAAATGAACTCATTGCGGCGTTCCCAGATGATCCAGCTGAGGCACGTACTGCTATGGCAGCATTAAACGCCAAAGTAGACGTTGATTTGATGGAGCCCGAGGATGCTGCGGCAGAGTGGCTCCTTGAAAAGGAACTAATAGACTAAATCTGCAACAACAAAGAAACGAAATTCCAACTGGGCCGGCAATCCTGCCGGCCCTTGTTCTTGCTTCTAAGGATGAAGTAATGGCAGCACATAACATCACATTTACCTTGCCAACTAAGGTCACGTTTGGCTGTGGTAGCCTTCCGGTTTTAGGAGAAGAGGTACTACGCTCAGATTTTAAGCGGGTTGCTTTAATCACAAGCCAGCAATTAGTAGAACTTAACTTAGTCAAAAAAGTAACCAAAATACTTGAAAAATCTGGCTGCAAGGTTCTTATTTACAGCGAAGCAGAGAATAACCCTACAGCACAGCTGGCTGCCAAGGCCGTGCATTCATTGGACGCGTTTGCACCTGATTGTCTGATTGGTTTTGGTGGAGGAAGCGCTATCGATCTTGCTAAAGCAGTCGGGATTTGCCTTAGCCACCGTACACAGGATATCCGTACATTCCTAAAGCAAAATAGAATCACAAGACGTTCAATCCCAGTCATATGTATCCCTACGACAGCTGGTACAGGAAGTGAAGCCAATTACTGGGCAGTAATATCAGATTCCTGCACAAGAGAGAAGCTGTCAATAGGTAATCCGAGAATGGCGCCGCACATGGCAATCGTTGACCCTGAGCTTACTCTTACTTTGCCGCCAAAGCTTACACTATGGACCGGGATTGATGCTTTTACCCACGCCTTAGAAGCCTACACGTCCATTTTGTCTAATAGATTTTCTGATCTATTAGCACTCGAAGCACTCAAGCTCACCTTTGAGAACCTGGAGCGCGCTGTTGAACAAGGAAACGATCTTGAAGCCCGAGAAGGCATGGCTCTCGCAAGCCTGCTGGCTGGTGCAGCCATGCAACAAGTTGGACTAGGATTAGTCCATGCTATGTCACACCAAATAAGCGGTTTCTATAACAGCTCACATGGCCTTACTAATGCCAAACTTCTAAGGCCCGTATTTACCTTCAATCTACCCAAGATACCGGCAGAGAAGCGCTCAATCTTAGATTCCCTAAGAGACAAACCATTCCAAGATGTCCTTGCGGACATGGGCAAAAGGTACAGCTTTGATAGAGAAATCATCAATGTACACGAAAACGACCTTCTGATAATGTCTCAAAGGGCAGCAGAAAATGTCAATGCCAGGACTAATCCACGTGACGCTAATGCTAGCGAAATTGAAACCCTTTACCAGCTCGCATTCACTGTCTCGTAATACAAAACCCGACAGATTGGCACCATTTCCTGTCAACAAGCCGGACGTACTGCAAGCTGCTTGCGGTGATGACTGTCTTGAGTAT
>JAGYNL010000253.1 GCA_018399865.1 Candidatus Bipolaricaulota bacterium
AAGCTCTATTGCTTCGATGACTGGTTGACTCATGCTGCCTCCGGGTAGCAACTAATGGTTGATGAAACAGTCTCTTGTTAAGTCTTGGCATGTTCATAATACCAAATAATTGTCCTGTATCATATTGCGCTGCATCGAGCATTAAACACAGAGGTGGCGATTCTCTTTTTAGCTTGCTAGGCAATTGGGCATCAATTTTGTTCTTTTGGTCTTCTATTTTGGGGAAGTCCTGCTGTTTGCCTAATCTGGCAGCCCTGCTAGTGGGGGTGGTAAGATTATCAACGATCCACATGTTGTAAAGCTGTATCATAGAACCTATAGTTTGTTAAGTGGAGGTAGATAACATGTATAAGAGGATGCTTGTGCCGCTTGATGGATCGACGCGAGCAGAGAAGATACTTCCCTATGTAGAAGAGATGGCGGCTCTCTGTAATGCTACGGTTACACTGGTGCGGATAGTTGAAATACCGCCGCTTGTGATGGGACAAGGCACAGGGGTGGACATCCAAGCACATGGCCGCCTTGTTGAAAGCCTGCTCGATGAAGCTGAAAATTATCTTCAGGGCAAGTGCGGAGAGCTACGCAATAAGTCAATTGAATGCAAACAGGTAGTGGGTTCTGGTCCAGTTGTGGAAGGGATAATAACTGAAGCCAAGAAGCACCAGGCTGATATCATAGCACTGGCAAGTCATGGCCGTACAGGGCTTCCCCAGGTTTTCTACGGTAGTGTGGCGGCTGGGGTACTCCAGCGCGCCCAACTGCCATTGCTAATCATCCGAGCACAGGATAGCTAGTGATTAGGCTATGAGCATAGACTCTTATTGGCATTATGAGGTGGTTTTCAGATACTACTGATTCGATCTGCCTGCTCGGCAGAAAAATAGGTTCAATTCTAAGTACATTTAGGCTGGCAGGAGAATAAATTCCTGTCAACTATGCTGGATACCCCAGCGATTTATCTTGATTTTTTAGTACTCAGGGCGCAAGCCAAACTCAGCCGACTCAACCCACTCCGCTGGCCTATCGAAATATTCAGATAGGCTGCTGACAAGCAAGTAGTGACCAAGTTCCTGCACGGCAAGCCTCTGGAAGAGGGTTTTCTCCTTAGGATCTACCGTACTATCACCCCTCCTTTCGTAAAATTGCTTTGTTGCTAGTTCAATCTCCATTGCCTTTTTTAGTATCTCTCTCAGGGATGAATCAGAAGAAACAACATCCTTTCCATCCTCTACTGCCCCTTCCACAAGCCCTTTCACCTCGTAAAGAAGTGACGATTCACCCACCGTATCGAACTGGCCTTTTTTCATGTGAGAGAGCATTTCAGCATGGTGTGCTTCTTCGTCAGCCAACAACTGAAGTATTTTCTTGCTGCTTGGATCAGTGACCCGTGAAGCTGATTCTTGGTAAAAGGTTCTGGCCCGCTCTTCCATCTCAACCGCATCATCGATAATGCTCATGTTTCCTCCTTTAGCTGTTTACTACACACTAGTTAGTGTAACAATATGGGAAAAATAGAAAAAGACTTTTCGGCCAAATTCCCTCAAGCAGAGAATTTTTGGCTGCTCATCTTTTCGAGCGGGGAACAGTTGCTACTAACCGTAGCTGACAAAGCCTTTCTCTTTACGATTTTTGTCGCTTGCTTAAGGCGCCGAGCCTGGTAAGAAGTGATAATCTACATTCCGTAACCGGCTCTTAGCTGTTTCTAGTGGGTGATAAAGATCCAAGATTATAACTGACAAAAATCTTCTCGCGCCTGCTCGCTATCGCTCGCTCGAGACGCACAGTCCACTGAGAAATGCTTTCCATTTGTCTTTCGGTCAATCATATTCCAGTTCTTTTCTCCGCCTCCGCGCGCCTGCCTGTCCTTCGGACCTGTCTGCGTCCTAACACGCACAGGCAGAAGCAGACAGGCCTCTGCAGGATTGATTTCTCAAAACCTTAACGTTGGAGACCAGCTCCAACGCTACATCAAAACGGCCTTTCTGCTGTAGCGTGTGGTGTAGCGTGAGTAGTTTATCTAC
>JAGYNL010000254.1 GCA_018399865.1 Candidatus Bipolaricaulota bacterium
TGTGATGGGAGCATTTCTCAGCAAACCAATGCCTGATGAGGAGTTTGGCGGGCTTAGCTTCGCCGCATACATGCTTCCCGCAGCGATTAGCTTGGTAATCATGGCCTCTGCATTCATCGGGGCACCGATTACGCTCACCACGTACCGCCAAACAGGAGTCCTTCGCCGATTGCGCGTAACACCCATGGGAACACTGCCCCTTGTGCTTGGATTCTCGCTGAGCCAACTGGTGTTCATGATTGTGGGGATGATCATTTTGTTCATTACAGCTTCGCTGGTGCTGGGGATACACGTTACTGGATCCTGGGCGGCTCTGATCGGTGTTATTTTCCTTGGCATGATCACAATGCTGTCGCTTGGGGCTGCCATTGGAAGCATCGCACGATCCCCGGGAAGCTCGGTGGCCCTATCGTGGATCTTCTATCTGCCGATGATGTATTTGTCCGATATGTGGGTTCCAATAGCTGTGCTGCCTCCGTGGCTTCAGAACGTCTCCAGAGCCCTTCCACTTACCCCAGTCAATACGCTACTCCGCGATATCTTGTACGGAGGTTCGGTGGGCGATCTATGGAGGATCGCTATCTTGTTCGGCTGGATGATGGTCGGCGTCTTGATCAGCTGGCGCTTCTTCCGTTGGGAGTAGGCGGAATTGTGAATCGGGGAACGTGAATCGGGGGACGCATACCCTATTTGCAAGTTGTGAGACATGAATTCTTGTAAGTTGCCCGAAAATGACTGCTAGAAAAGGTAGATATGCCCCACTAGTCAGAGCGGTCTTCCACTGTATCCATGGCCATGACAGCCACAGACAGAGATAGCGCTTTATAGACTGCGCGTTTAGCTAATCTCATCCTCATATCTTTGGAGTCACCGGTCGACGCTGAAGTGCAGCCGCTGGATTCCGTTTCATTTCGTTACTCTGCCGAGGCTTTAGCTCTGTGGCAGCTGTCTGAGGCCAGGAATACAACTGACACATAAGCCGGCTATAAGCTGTTTCCGATTAGACAGCAGCCAAAAGCCTGCTTTCCTATTCCCGCTTTTAACTTAAGTTAGGGAAACGGATAACAGATAGAACTCATCAAATATTCTTCCCTCCTACTCAAGGACCATTACTCTATCAATATGAGCTTAAATCTGGATGAACTGCCGTTCTAAGGCCCGAAAACACGGCGAGCTTCAGGCTATTAGGTCCCTTAATGACTAAAAGTAGGGATCACTCTTTATTAAAGGCACTATACTTGTGTATGTGCTCAAAAACCATACTTCTGATGGGCTTTACCTATTGGTAGGATTTCTACAACATGCACCTGTTTCTTGCCTTCCAAAACATGATAGAAGGCGGTCCAAGTATGTCCTATATGCAAACGGTATGCCTTTTCGCCAAGAACTTCTAACTCTTCCTTATCCCCAAGTCCTTGGCCTGGATATGGATTAGCAACCAGAGCCTCTTTTAGTTTATTGTTGCAAATACGTTTACTCTTATCATCCAATCCATCTAGGAATTCTTGGACTTCCTTGGTCTTGAAAACCCTATATATCATTCAAGTGGGATCAGTTGGGATTCATCCATCTCGCGACTGGCCCTAATTTTCTCAGCAAGGAGACCCCGGTTATATGCTTGAATCAATTCCTTTAGTAATTCATCATAAGTTTGCCCAGCTTCCTTCATCCTTCCCAGTTCTTTCCAGCGGTTTTCTGAAACAGGAATTCTCTTAGTAACAGCCATAATTCACTCCCCTTTTACCAAAAACCCAGTTATCCATATTTACAATATTAACAACAATTGCAGAACTCTCAAGCTCACATGGCACAGCTTTCCGGCACTACAATCGACAGGGAGCTAATGGGGTCGCGTCTTCATTTTTGGTATTTTTCTTCCTTAATAGTCTAGCTGACTGTGGCAACGTGT
>JAGYNL010000255.1 GCA_018399865.1 Candidatus Bipolaricaulota bacterium
TCTAATTGGCAAGGCTGGACATAAGGATCATTTCCAACATGGCCTTGGCCATGGGGTTGGAATAGAGGTACACGAAAGCCCCAGGCTATCGCCCTTAAGCTCAGATACACTAGAGGCTGGGATGACGGTTACGGTGGAGCCGGGGATCTATCTTCCGGGGTTTGGTGGAGTGAGAATAGAGGACCTAACGGTTGTTACCAAGACCGGTTGTGAGGTATTGACAAGCTATCCAAAAGAGAGGTTAACTGAAGTTGGCTAGGTTAAAAAGTTCTGGGTTGATTGTTGCTAGTATAATTTTGCTGGGGCTAGGAGCACTTGGCGGGTGCTCGCTTTTGAAAAGTGGCCCGGTGGCGGCGTTTGATGCTAAGCCAGTGGTAATCTATGCAGGCACACCCATATCGTTTGATGGCTCTGGCTCGTATTCCGATACTGCCATTGTTTCTTATGATTGGTTTTTTGATGGGAAAGATGAGGCTCACGGTCAGCAGGTTGACTACACTTTTGACAAAACAGGCAAGTATACCGTGACCCTTGAGGTAACAGACAGTGCAGGAAAGAAATCGTCAACGCAGAAGGAAATAGTCGTATACGCTGAAAGCGGGAGCGTCATTTTCCAAGATGAGTTCTCTGACGGGGAAGCAGCGCTTGATCGCTGGCAGCTCGATCCTCAGTGGGCAAGTGCTGGAGAAGGCACCATTGAAAGCCTTGGGGGAGCCCATGGTTATGTTTTGCGTATAGCAAGTGGCGGCGATCGCTGGCACAGGCGATTTGTGGATGTGGCGCTTCCTCCTTTAAGGGTCGGGCAGAAGCTTGTCTTCTCCTGTGAGGCGATGATGAGTAAGACCAAGGATGATCAAATGCTTGCTATCTATCCGGCACGTGAGTCACTTGATGAGCTTACTAGTGGTCTTGCCTACTACATGTTTACTGACGCTGGAGGAGGGGGCCAGGTACATGAGGTCGATGCATGCGGCACTGACATCAGGCATCCGGTGTCATTTTATCCCAAGGTTTATGTGTGGTATACCTACAAGTTTGTCTTTTCTGCGGATGGGTATGAGTTCTTTGTAAATGACGTCCTTTACTCTTCAGGAAAGAGCGGATCGATACTGAAGGAAGGAGGAGATTTCATGATTGTTATTGGCGATGACAGCCATGAAGAAAATAGCAATGCGTACTTTGACTCTATAAAGCTTCGCATTGAAGAGTAAATCGCTTTTGGGTTCTGGGATCGGTAGTTGAAGTAGCTCTTTTAGTATAATGGTGTTGATATGGCAGTTGTGAATAAGATAGGCAAGGTGATGAAGCGCAATCACGCCCTGGTTAGGTTTGATCAGGGTCGCATTTCGCATGCTGCTAAGCGAGCAGCGGATTCAATAGGCGGCTTTGGACAAGATTATCTTGAAGATATAAATGGTCGTATATTTGCTGCTGGAGGTAACGACAAAGGGATCGCTGACTTCATTTCTGATCTAGTAGTGATTGTTCTAAACGGCAATGAGCATCATCTGGTAGCAAACTTCCCTCCCACTGTGGAGGAAGTGCAAGATGTAGTGCTGCACGTTTTGCGTAGTACGGGGTTTGCACGGGTTGCGGATGCTTACACGGCCTTTCGTTGGGGTCATCACTGGGTGCGCGAGGGGGCAATAAGTGAAGATCAGTTTGTCGAAAATGGTTATCCCCCTTCACAGATGGAGCCGCTTTTGGAATGGAATCGCAAGCATGGTTGCGATACAGTTCAAGGTCTTAACCAGATTGTATTAAATGGGAAAATCAAGCCTCTGATCGATGAATCCCTGGAAGCGTACGAATCTTCGCTTGATGCGGCTGCGGCCAGGGTAGTTGAGCGAATAGAGGCTGGTGATGACATCAAGATGATTTGGGTCAGTGGACCGTCATCATCTGGGAAGACTACAACTACAGTTAAGCTAACCGATCGCCTGCATGGCAAAGGGTTGAGGTTCTTGATGCTTAACCTGGATGATTACTTCTGGCCATTGATTGAGCACCCGACCGATTGGATAAACGATCGCAATTATGAGACACCCGAAGCCCTGGATATCCAGCTTCTAAATAAGCATCTGCGCTTGTTGCTTGATGGTGAGACCATCGAGAAGCCGGTTTATAGCTTCAAGGAAGGTAGGCGCATAGATACTAAAAAGGTCTCAAGGAAGCCTGATCAGATTCTTGTGCTGGATTGTCTGCACGGCTTTTATCCTCCAATGATAGAAGGAATAGATCCCAGCGTTATATTCAGGCTGTATATAGAGGCAATGAATCCTCTTTACGAAAGTGTGTTTATGAAGCCGCTTGTAGATATGGATTGGAAGGGAGAGCGGTTGACTCGATTTGAGGATGTGCGCTTACTGAGGCGAATGCTGCGCGATGAGGTTCATCGCAACCATCCGCCATTATCAACGCTTCTACACTGGCATTATGTTAGGCAAGGGGAACTCTTCTCCATAATTCCACTCAAGAGCCTCGCTGATTGCGTGGTAAACGGGGGCATGCCCTTTGATCTGCCGGTATTGAAGCCCTTTTTCCAGGTAAGTGAAAGCATATGGCCCGATCAACGTAGCCTGGATCAGTACTCATCGTTCCTTGATGCACGTATCCGTTACCAACGAGTGAGTAAGCTTCTGGATTCTATAGAGGGATTGACCATGAAGCAGGTAAAGGATCTGTCAATAATTCCTGGTGATGCGGTTGTGCGGGAGTTCATTGGTGGGAGCACGGTTAAGATACCACATAATGAGTGAGGTGAACCGAGAGTTATGCCGGCTAATTTAACAGCCGACTTCCTTAAAGCACGTGAGG
>JAGYNL010000256.1 GCA_018399865.1 Candidatus Bipolaricaulota bacterium
TTTATAGCGCTAATTGCTGTAGCTAAGACGAGAAGCAATAGCAACATCCCAAAGAGGACACTTATCTTCACTGACATTCCACTTTTTTGAGAATACCACCATATTACCTGCAACCTATTCAGGTAATCACGCTTGTAATTTCCACGTTAGTTGTCGCTGTTGTGGAAAGGCTGTAAGATGAGCTAGTACATCCAGTGAAGGAGAGGCTAAAATGCATTTAAGCTCGGATGCCGACTTACTCTTGACAATCACCCTGCTCGTCATCGCTGTTGTGTTTCTTGTAGCTATTACGCCATCCCCGCAAGATAGGGCTTCCTGGCAAGTAAGAGAGTTGGCTGCAAACAAAGACTCAGTAGTAACTGCAGCAGTATCTTACCTCCAGGATGCCGGATATGCTATCGACACCATCGATAGGGATAGCGGATTCGTGAAAACGCAATATGCAAGCAGAGCACAACTTGAAGGAGGCTGGGGAATCATTACAGATATACTCGTTGGCGAAGCCCGATATGCAGCAACGGTTCAAGTATCACAAAGCAGTTTGGGTAACTCTGTGGTTCGTGTAAACCTTATCGCCGAAAAATGGAATGAAGGATCGTTGTTTAAGACAGGGCATTGGTCCCAAGATCCTCTTGCTTACGACAAGAGCAACTATGACACGTTTTTCAGAGGCCTGCAGCGAAAACTTCAGCTTGGAATGCAAGGTACTAGGATAGAGCAATATGCGCTGGCCCCTGGTAGTCTGATATGGCCTTACAACGCGTGCGTGTAGGCTTTTCAACGAGTTGACCAGGTCACGTAAAACTTTCACTAAGAAGGTAACTAATGGTGCCCTTTCCCAAGAACGAAGATAAGAAGCAAGATAACACAAGTACAACATGGGAAGAACGTCTACTTATTATGAGAAACAAACTCTTCGAAGAGTCCCGAAACCAACCAGCCAATCATGAGCAGACAAGCACAGGAGATGAGAGCCTGCACTTACCCGATGGGGTTGCATGGCGAGAGCATGGCGTTGCATGGCAAGAGCAAACGATCTATAACGCGCGTGGATATCCTCGCACGGAGGTCCATATCTCGGACGAGCATCTACATGCAGAAAAGGTGATTCGCGACGCATCCCAAGCCGTAGCCCACAGAAAGGCCACATCAACCATTGATTCTTGGGTCAGAAAGTGGGCTGAGCAAGCTTATCTGATGCAAAAGCAAGCTATCGCAGCAAGAAAGACTCTAGAAGCGAAGACTGCCCTTGATATTCTCAAGGACACCTTACGGAACAGCCTTTATACAAATAGCTATTTCATATGGTCCGAACTAGAGGCGCCTTTCACTGAATCAAGACCAGCTGAACCTCAGCTGATAAGCAAACCAGTTGAGCCTGAAAGGTTTGAACCCGCTGAGGAAGAACCAGAAATTGGGATGGCCGAATATAGTGCTTCCTGGAACGCAGGTTTTTTGGACCACTTCTTTCCAAGTCGCTGGAAAAAGCTGGAAGCCGAGGCGCAAAAACGATTTGAAAGAATCCACGCAGAGTGGGAGCAAGTCCAGGAAGAAGGTCAAGCAGCTTTACTCGAAAAATGGAAGGCTCAATGCAAACATGTAGAGGTCAAGAATAGAAGGCTACGTACTGAGTGGGAAAAAGAACTTGCGTTATGGGAATCTCGCAAGAAAAAACACCAGGACGCGGAGCATGGCCGCGTAACCTCATTCAGAGAAGCTGTAGCTCAAGGAGAGCGACAGGCTCTTGAGGAGTTCTTCTCAATCACCCTTGAGCGCTCGGATTACCCTGACTGCTTTCCCAAGGATTTCACAATCGCCTGTAATCCCGAGACAGGCGTTCTGGTCTGTGACTACCAACTGCCCTCCCCAAGTGCCCTTCCAGCTGTTAAAGAAGTGGTGTATGTAAAATCCAAAGATATTCTAAACGAAAAGCTAATTAGTAAGAAGGATAGGGAAGCCCTATATGATTCAGTTGTATACCAAACGTGTCTGCGCACAATCCACGAAATTTTCACAGCGGACCAGCCAGGATTCATACAAATCATCACCTTTAACGGGTGGGTAAAGGACATCGACCCCGCAATGGGCAAGGAGATCAACCCTTGCATAATCTCACTCCAGGTCACAAGGCAGGAATTCCAAGAAATCAATCTCACTAGGGTTGATCCGCACAAATGCTTTAGGGGATTGAAAGGTGTTGGTAGCACCAAGCTTCATGCGCTCGCTCCTGTCCCTCCACTGATGCAATTTAGCAAAGAAGATGAACGCTTCATAGAGGGAAGAGATGTTGTGGGAGGAGTATCTGAAGTAACGAATCTTGCGGCGATGGACTGGGAGGACTTCGAACATCTGATTCGCGAATTGTTCGAGGAGGAGTTTGGAAAGGGCGGAGCAGAAGTCAAGATTACCCGAGCGAGCAGAGACAGAGGAGTGGATGCTATAGCGTTTGACCCTGACCCCATCAGGGGTGGCAAGTTCGTCATCCAAGCAAAGCGCTACACTCGTACTGTTGGCGTGGACGCTGTCCGAGATTTATATGGTACCGTCATCAACGAAGGGGCTAACAAGGGAATTCTGGTAAGCACTGCTGAGTATGGCCCTGACGCCTATGACTTCGTGAAGGATAAACCCCTAACCCTTGTGAGCGGCGGCGAGCTTCTGTTTCTTCTTGAGAAGCATGGTCACAAGGCACGGATAGATCTCGTTGAAGCAAAGCAGGTTCTGGCTGAAAAAGGGAAAGAAGATGATTCTTAGTATCCGATGCACATTATATCACGTCTGCAGGCAACCCTGAGGAGACACCGGTCACCCGCGCGCCAGGATATCTGCTACCACAAAGCAACATACGAACACGTTCTACATTCAGTGCCCCAAGCTCCAAACTCCTATTCTAGAGTGTGCGCCCTCTTTCGTCTCTTTGAGATTCGCTGTCGCCCTTGTAGACTTGAGGCATGCACCTTTTCGATGAATTTCAACGTGACTATCCGGGGCCGAGGAAACACGCGCAGCCATCCTATGAGTTCCTGAACATCTCGGCTCGTCCCGACGCCGTAGAACTGCGCAGCCTACTAGAACAGTGGGTTGCCCGATTCCCGACGGACGGTAGGGCCGATCTCGTTGCACGGTTCCAAAGCTCCGACGATGCACAACACTATGGAGCGTTGCTTGAGATGTACTGCTCCGAGCTACTTCTAGCTCATGGTTTTCGAGTCGAGCTCCATCCTACGACAAGATCAGCTAAGCCAACGCATCCAGACTTCCTTGTCCGGAAGGACGAAGAGCCACTGTGTTTCTTCGAGTGCACCCTTGCAGCAGACCCCATGTCAGAACCTGCTAAGGAAGCCAGAAAGAACGCTGTCAAGGATGCGCTCGATCGCCTTGATCCAGGTCCATACATCGTCACGCTCGAGTTCGGCGCAATCGGGAACACCTCTCCAAGCGGTTCGAAGCTACGGCGCGAGGTCGAGGCATGGCTTCATTCTTTGGAAGACGCAGAGACACCCGAATCCGAGCCTGGTTCGGAACGCCGGGCCTCCCACACATGGACCCCCGATGGCTGGGAGATCACGTTCCATGCGCACAGGAATGCTTGGGCCGAAACGCCCCCAAGACGAAGAGGCATAGCTGGGCACATGGAAGGGATGCGATATGTCGACAGCTCTGGCCGTCTGCGAAGATCCTTATCGCAGAAGGCCAAGCGCTATGGCAAGGACCTGGGCCTTCCGTACGTAGTCGCGGTGAACTCACTTGAAGACATCCTTGAGGATTACGATGTTATGGAAGCTCTCTTTGGAGAGATGCGGTACACGACCAACATCCACACAGGTGACACCCGTGAGGAGAGAGCTCCGAATGGGCTATGGAGAGGCAGCAACGGGCTTCAGTACGGCCGCATGAGTGGGATTCTGGTGATCGAAAATCTTGTTCCATGGACAGTCTGGAGCGCTCCGGCAAAGCTGTGGCACCATCCGGATGAAACCTATCCGCTTGATCCAGGTGTCTGGAAGACAACGCAGATACTTTACGACAAAAAGCAAAGCAAGATGGTTGAGAGACAAGGAGAGCCAGCTGCAGCTCTCATTGGTCTAGAGCGACCCTAGCTTCTTCCACCGCGCGAGCCCTGCCACGGCCATGTGACGTACGTTACCACGAGACAGCTAACGAACGCGTTCCACATTGAGCCCGCAGGCTCCAAAGAAGGGAATCGAACAGCCAGCACGCGCTGACGGTTCTGTCTTTGGCCATAGGATCCAGAAGATCGCTTGCTGGCCGTTGGG
>JAGYNL010000257.1 GCA_018399865.1 Candidatus Bipolaricaulota bacterium
AAAGAAACTCATCCCACGCCGTAAGAAACCTTAATCTATCTGCGGTTCCACGTGCATACCCATACCCGTAGTAGGGGGAACATCCTCTGCAGTAGTGGGGTTTTCAGTTCTGGCTATGACTATGACAGACACAGAGCATCCTCCCGCTGCAGGAAATGCGCTTGCCTTTGCCATCAGTGTTCGAGGTATAAATCACGCTATTTTCATTGTGTGCCGCGGTATCTCTTGCTGTCATTCACCGTCTGTGCCGAAAGTGGCTTCTTGACCTGACTTAACACTTGAAATGCTAACTAGTCACAAAGTCATAAATCACTGAAGAAGGCAGACAAAACCAGCGTTCTTGGTTGAGTATTCCTTTATGCGCTATGGAAGCGTTAGCGCGATTTAGGACAAGAAACAAGATGCCTTAGCACATAGTATTGGGTTTACTTCTTTAGCTTGCTTAGATTATCCCTTATTTTTGGCTTATCGTAAGCCCTCAACCCTCAGGGTGAACACTCGTTTGAATCTGTTGCCTGGATGTTCATGGATTGGTCGATGAATTCAAAATCCGAGACCTGGTATCCCTGTTTTTCGATGTCAGAAGTAATCTGTGCCAATGTATCATCAAGCAATTCTGGTGTCCGGCTTAGAATCCATCCGTACTTGTACGAGGGGTGACCGACAACAGCGTATTGATAGTGTGGATCTAGATTGATGATCCAGTAATCTCCTGGAAAGAGCCAAAACCACAGGAACTTAACAAACGAGACCTTCAGCTTGGCTGGATTTTCTTTGTCAGGAATCCACGCACGACCAGTAACGACTTTCTTCTCACCTTTAGAAGTGTAGCACGTGTTGACAACCTGAATCTGCCCATTTTCCAGCAAGGTGTATTCAGCGGTTGTGCCAGCAACGCAGGAACGCTCAAAAGTTGTTGGAATACTGGCAATTGAATACCACAAGCCAACATATCTATTCAGGTCCACCGAATCAACCACCGAAGGCGTATTCTTGGCGGCCAAAGCCTGGGTTCCTATCGTCAATATCATGATTGTAATCATCGCTGCGTATTTCATTGAGCGGATGCCTCCTTTTGCTAGTGGATTCTAGCACTGATTAGCTTACAGAAGAAACTTGATAACCACAATTCTCAATCCTGCGAGAACGATTTTTCGAAGACCTTCTCCCATAAAATGCTGTGAGCCTTGCATTATCGATTAATTGACGGCATGTGGTGACTTCAGGGAGTCTGAGGATCTGTGTGAGGTGGTCACCATAAGTGCATCATACGCGAACTGCATTGCTAGATGGCAGCTTTGACAAACCGCTATCTTAGGATCTAGGATTGATCCAGACGGTCCAAAAAAAGATAGATATTCGTATTGAGGAGGCAACATGCTGGCAAGACAGGGTTCACTGTATTGGCGAGTATTCGCGTTGGTGTTGGTCACGGTGGTAGCAGTGGTCGTTGGAACCTTTCTAGTTGGACAGGCAGGTGATCCTTCAACCGGGTTACTTCATCTCACAGCGCGGGCCAACGCGAGGCTGGCTCGGGCGGGCAATAGCGATGCTGCCACCATTGTGGTTGCAGTGAATAGCGATATTGGTGCTCAGGAAGGACTTCTTAAGCGTAACTTCCTTGTTGAAACACAGCTTGGAAGCTGCGCAGTCGATTTAGTGGACATGCGATCTATCGGCCACGGAGTCTACCAACTGGATATCATCCCCAGAGGAAGTCTTACTTGGGTCTTTGGGCCTTACA
The DNA here is from genome assembly GCA_018399865.1 of Candidatus Bipolaricaulota bacterium. The sequence goes on from JAGYNL010000257.1 coordinate 1,745, forward strand.
TAATGAGTGTATATGCAAGTTGTCCCAAGGGCTCAGCGTCAACCGTTACGACACTTGAAATTGGAATGTGATATAGTTCTTGCAAGAAAGCAAGAGATATATGGAGGACTGACCGTACTTTATTACCCACAGACAGACTGCTCTATCAGCAGCTAGCTATTCTTGGCTAGTATGGAGGTATGTACGGGAAAGAACACCGATATCTGGTGTGTTTTCTGCGCGCCTGGTTTAGCAATCGAAGACCTGCTTCTACTGACCCAAATGGCTACCGACCAACTTCAACCCAGCAATTACGCGGACCTCGAGCAATTGAGTTAACCGAAAAGCTCCGCTTTCACATCGATTTCCTGTTTGCCAGGCAGGCGGAGCCTTACTCGGGTTGGGTGAATGCGAAAGGCAATCAGTTCTGGATCATCGAGCCCACCCGGGAAATGCAAGCTGGCATCATAGCCCTTTGCCCTTCTCCATACTTCATGAAGGGGCAATCCGGCAATTTCAGTGACCGTCCCGGCCACGCGTAGAGATCCCGGCGTGTCTTCTCCCTGAAGCAGGCAAGCAAACTCAACCTTCGGATCAGATTCAAGGTGGCCAATCTTCTCCGATTGTCTGGAGGTAGCAAAGTACATGTGTAAGCCATCGCGCACCAGGCTAAGCGGCCTCACGTGCGGTCCTATAGCGTCGTAGGTTGCAAGGCACATTGTTGGGATCGCCTCTGCTGGCAGGTACTGGTCAAGCAGTGCTTCGAGTTCTTCCTTTGTCATAATCGTCTTCCCTTAGATCGATGAGTATATTTACCATTCTACAATACCTTCCAATATGGGGTCTACAATCTGGCTCTTGGGGTAATACTCACCATGCACAGAG
>JAGYNL010000258.1 GCA_018399865.1 Candidatus Bipolaricaulota bacterium
ACCATCTATCGCTATCTTAATACTCTTCTTGAAGCAGGCTATATCGAAAACGACGGCGACGGCGTATACCGCCTGGGAAACAAGATCTTAGAGCTGGGCAGCAAAAAACTGAAGAAAATGCCCCTGCGGGAGGCAGCACACCCACTCCTCATAAAGCTAAACGCGGAGACACAGATGACCGTGCACCTCTGCATCCTTGATGGTCATGACGTTGTCTACATCGACAAGATCGAGAGCCACAGAACACTTCCCATTATGTCGAGGATCGGTAGCCGTGCGCCCGCCTATTGTACAGGAGTAGGGAAGGCCCTTTTGAGCGGTCTCCCAACAGATCAGGTAGTCTCACTCCTGAAGGGAATGGACCTTGAAAAACGCACCCCAAACACAATCACGGATCCGATCAAGCTGCTTGAGGAGATCAAGTTAACCGCTGAGCGCGGCTATGCGATCGACAATGAGGAGCATGAACCCGGCGTAAAGTGCTTTGCTGCACCAATAGTAGGATATGGAGGAGACATAATTGGCGCGATCAGCATAACAGGTTTGAAGCGCGAGTCGGATGATGCAACAGAGAGCGAACGTTTTGTAGCTGCTCTTAGGAAGACGGCAAGAGAGACGTCACATATATTTGGGCACATGATACCTAAAAAAGCTGAGGGCGTGCAAAGGAGGTGATTTCTGAAGCAGTAAGCTGAAGTAAGGAGTCAGTTAGTTCCACTGATACAATACGTATTAAGGAGGAATGATGCATAAGCTCAGGTTTGTTGTAAGTTTACTTATTCTAGTTCTGGGGATTAGCTGTATTGGATCAGCTAACGAGTTTACAGAGGAGGATCTTGCGCCCATAACAAATGAGACAGTGTACTTCCGAGGTTGGCAGTTCAGGACAGACGTAGTTCAGGATAACATTGCTCGATACAACGAAACGCTGGACGGGCATGTGGATTACGCAACGGTCACTGGCGACTATCCAGCTTTGATGGAGACGAACCTCGTTGCTAATGCCCCTCTAGACATTTTGTATGCAAATCCTTCGCAAGCGTGCCGCTACTATGATGGTGGATGGATACTTCCTGCAGAGGAATTGCCAAATGCTAGTCTCATCAAAGCTGATCTCTATCCAAATATCCTTGATGCTTGGACCTATAAGGACAAACTATTAGGTATATCTTATTTCTGCTCGGTTCGTGGGATTGTTCTTACTAATCTTAAGAAATACAGCGAAGCTGGAATGTCTGACACTGATTTTCCCACCACCTGGGATGAGCTTTACGATCAGCTCTACGAATTGAGGGACAAAGGAATCGATCACCCATATCTACCCATGTGGTTTAACGAGTATTTTGGCATCAGCTGGTCTTTCTTACTAGAGACCCTGAATCGCGGCGGCCATGTGGCTGATCCTGAAACTCATGCGCCTGCTGCTACTGTAGACGGTCCGGCAGGTGATACTTTGCGTGCTTGGAAGAGACTGTGGAATGATGGGATAATCCCGCGGGATATTCTAAGCTACCTTGAGCCCGACTTTTTGGAAGCTTGGGGCTCTGGCGAGTATGTTTTCTCACCGGGGCAATTATACGATCTGAAGAAATTCAACGACCCTCATTATTGTTCATTCGCTGGGTACGTCACTTTTCTTCCATTCCAAGGCCAGTCGTGGGGACTGCTTGATACGGCTATGTATCTAATGAGCAACCGGCGTCGGAGCGATGATCATACGCGCGATGTCATGGCTGCATTTTCGTGGTACGGGTACAAAGACCATGAAGGTGAGATATATGTTGGACAACGCTGGATGAATGAAGCAATGCTTCTATCTGGTTACAAGACAGTCATGGAGAGCGAGCAGACCGAACAAGTAATGCGCGAGTCCCTCGCGCGGCCAAGCGACTACGACGCTCTCCTCGAACTCTATGCTAATGCTCCCTATCCGAGAGGCGTATTCAATGTAACCTGGTCTACGGAATTCAACGGCTGGCTTAGGGAAACCCTTCAGGAGTTCCTGCTTAATGACGAACCAGTCGATGAGATGATTAATGCAATTTGTAATAAGATTAATGATTTAAATGCCCAATACGGCATTGGCCAGCTGTAGCTGAACAGAACGGGGAGGGACCAATCTAGTCCCTCCCCTCTATAATAGCAAGCAGCATTTATTTTGGTGAGTTAAAGATGCGAAGATTTAGAAATCGGACAACAGAATTGTCAAATCTTCAGTTCGCACTATTATTGACCGTCCCTGTGCTGGTTTTCTTGGTAATAGTCGTTGTTTACCCTCTGGGCTATTCGCTGTGGACAAGTCTACACAACGTTTCCTTTTTTGGCGGCTTCCATCAGACATTTGTCGGATTTGACAACTACATCGAAGCATTCCATTCGGCCCACTTCTGGCATTCCGTAGCCGTATCCTGTCGTTTTACAGTTGAATCAGTTCTCCTTACACTCCTTTTAGGGCTCGGTATAGCCCTTGTACTTGCTCGGCCTTTCCGGGGTAAGGGACTTATTAGGTCCATCGTCATTCTGCCATGGGCCGTTTCACGGTACGGCGTAGGCATCATGTTCAAGTATATATGGCGGGGCCGGACAGGCTTGTTCACTGCCCTAGCATATCTCTTCGGCGTCCCTACAACCATTAGTGGCCTTGAAGAGAATGTTGTGATTGAGACGCTAGCCATAGGAAATGCATGGAATCTTGCTCCTCTCGTTGCTTTTTTCTTGTTGGCAAACATCGAGACCATTCCGCGTCGCCTCTATGATCTGGCTTCCATCGATGACTGTAGCGTGGTCGAGAAATTCTGGTATGTTACACTTCCCTATTTGAGATATACTCTGTTCATCTTCGCTGCTATCTCTTCTGTTCTGTCACTCAAAGTCTTCGATTATATCTTCGTTCAAACAGGGGGAGGGCCAGGAACAGCCTCCGCTACACTTACTTACCAGATTTACAAAGAAAGTTTTTTAAATTTCCATTTAGGTTATGGCGCTGCCCTGTCTGTCTATCTTCTTCTTTTGATTCTCTCGTCAACTCTGCTCTTATACGTCGTTTGGGGGAGGAAAGAGAGCTAGATGAAGAAGAACATTCTTAAATGGATACTCATCACTGTCGTGTTAGTGTGGACATTGGTCCCTTTAGTCTGGTTCCTCAAAACAGCCTTCCAGACTCCGGCGGAGATTTCTTCATTCCCGCCAAGATTTTATCCTCATCACCCAACACCATTGGGGCTTATTACAGTCCTCGGTTTTAGGTATACGGCTAGTAATGGGCAAACGTTTTCACCTTCTGGCCAAGCGGCTCAGATCGTAAGGGGTTTTCTGAACAGCTTCGTTGTCGCTGTATCCGTTACAGTGATTACTCTATTCGTGGTGGTTCCTTTGGCATATGTGTTTGGCCGCCTTCAATTCCCCCACAAAAACAAGCTGCTATTTGCAGTACTTCTCTCAGTGGCAGTGCCCCCGATTTCGACGCTGATCCCCTTTTATATTATGTTCGTTCGGTTAGAGTTATCAGGGACTCTTATTGGGTTGATACTTGTCACATTGACTGTCACAATACCTTTTGTTGCGTGGATGATGATCGGTTTCTTCAAGAATCTGCCTAGGATTGAACCTTTGGCAAGAATTGATGGATTTTCCAGAACAGAGGCATTTATCAGGGTCGTTGTCCCAATGGCCAAGGTAGGAATCGGTGTAGGTTCTGTAATATCATTCTTATTTGCCTGGAATGAATACACATTTGCCTGGATAATGACGAATGGAACACCAGCTGCAACGATCTCGCCAGCTATTTCAGGTTTCCTATTTATGCACCCGGAACCAGAACATCTCGCAGCTGCATTGCTCTATTCATTGATCCCACCTTTTTTAGTGGCCTATGTACTACAGCGTTATATCTCACAAATGAATGTTGTTGAATCTATAGGGAGTTAATTCTTATGCCGGACATATACGTTGAAAACCTAGAGCGAAGATTTGGCCAGCAAACTGCAGTTGACGGGATAACTCTCAGGATCATGGATAGGGAACTAATAATCTTTCTAGGACCGTCCGGCTGTGGAAAGACAACAACTTTAAACTGCATCGCTGGGCTTGATACACCTACAAGGGGGAAAGTGTACTTCGATGATCTGGATGTTACCAATTACTCTCCACACAAGAGGAGTATCGCCATGGTGTTTCAATCCTCACTTCTCTATCCACACCTCAATGCAGAAGCTAATATTAGAATGAGTCTTAAAAAAGCTAAACTGGCTAAAGCAGAGGTAGTGCGACGTATTGAGCATGCTTGTGCGATTCTTCAGATCAAGGATGTCTTAGCGAAAAAGCCATTCGATATGAGCGGGGGAGAGCGTCAACGAGTAGCTATTGCAAAAGCACTTGTGAGAAACCCGGCTGCGTTTCTTCTTGATGAGCCTCTAGCAAATCTGGATGCAGCACTTAGGGAGACCCTGCGCGCGGAGATCGTTGCGATGCAGAAAAATCTCGGAGTGACTATGGTGCTCGTTACTCACGATCAGGTCGAAGCGATGACGATGGGGGACCGGATCTGTGTAATGCTGAATGGAAGGATTCAACAGGTAGGAACTCCATTGAATCTCTATAACGAACCTGACAATCGTTTCGTTGCGGGGTTTGTGGGTTCTCCTCCGATGAATTTCTTCCAAGGCTTAATCGAGGAAAGAGAAGAAGCCTTCTGGTTCCGTTCAGGCTCCCTAGAACTAGCGTTCCCCTCTGAGATGCAAGAAGCACTTCCGATGGAACTCTGTGGACGGGATCTCATGATTGGGGTTCGCCCACAGCATCTGCGACTGTCCTTAAAGAAGAATGTAAACGGGTTTTCTGGCGCAGTTTATGCCGTTGAACAATTGGGCAAAGAGACTATTGTAGGAATCGTATATGAAAATAATCAGTATCGAGCAATTACTGCACCTGAATCTGGAATCAAAATAGGTGATCATGTCTACGTTCATCCTTGTCTTAGCGCATGCCACCTTTTTGAGAGGGACTCGGGAAAGCGCATCTCCCTCAAATTACCATGAAAAGAGAATTGTGAAATGAGACGTATAAGAATCGGAGTGGTGGGCGTAGGGTTTATGGGAGCATTGCATGCGCGAGTGCTTGCCACTATGCCTGAAGTTGAGCTCGTAGCTGTCGCAGATAGAAGAGTAGAGAGGGCACGAGAAGTTGCAAATAATTACAACATCCCTAACGCGCTTGATGATGTCGGTCAATTGCTAGACAAGGTCGAAGGGGTCGTTATCGCGTCGCCTGAGAGCATACACAAAGGCCACGCGCTAATGGCAATAGAACACGACTGTCACGTATTGCTTGAGAAACCACTTGCCAAGTCGCTGGAAGATGGGCAAGTCATTTACGAGAAGGCACAAGCCTCACGCGGGATATTCATGCTTGGTTATCTCCTCCGATTTGATCCTCGCTATGTAGCTGGAAAGAAACAAGTAGAAAAAGTTGGTCCAATTACTGCAATCCACGCCTGCAGAAGAGGTTTTATTGATATGTCCGAGAAGCTTAGTAAATGGACACATCCCTTGTTCTACCAGGCAATTCATGATATCGACGTTATGCATTGGTACGCAAATGAACCTGCAAAGGAGGTCTATGCTGTTGGATCCAATCGGCTACTGCGATCGGACATTCCTGAAGCAGTGACAGCGATCATTCGCTTCAACAGTGGTGCAGTAGCAAGCATAGATACAAATTGGGTATTACCGCCTGAGTTCAAAGCAGCATTGCACTCCAGAATCGAGGTATTTGGAGCTAATGGTACAGTCACTGTGGAAAGCCTAGACCAAGGCGTGCGCTCTTGCTTGAGGAACAAGGGATTTGCCTTCCCGGACGTGTTGCATTGGCCCGAGGTTCATGGCCGTATCGAAGGAGATCTCAGACGGGAGCTTGAGCATTTCATAGGCTGCATCCGCACAGGGGATCAACCATTGTCCACCGTGGAGAATGGTCTTGTATCTCTGGAAACCGCTTTGGCTATGATAAAGTCCATGGCAAGTGAAAAGCCGGTAGCTGTAAATTGTACTTAGATATGATGACTTGGATGATGTATTAGACTGCGCATGAAAGGAGCCGTACTATGCAAGGAGTTTGGGGAAGATACGCATTGATAGATCTTTCAGGACGTGTCGTAGAGGATTATGATATTCCCGAAATGTGGTACAAGAAACACCTCGGAGGTCGTGGGATAGGCTCAAGGATCTTGATCGAGGAAGTTGTGAGGAAGCGCAGCCAGATCGAGCCCTTGGGTGAAGATAACATCATCATCTTTGGGACCGGGCCAATGCAAGGAACAGCTGCCCCTGGTGCAGGCAAACACTTCGTAATGGGGTGGTCTCCCAAAACTGGGACAGCGAATGAATCATATGCTGGCGGATATTGGGGGCACGAACTCTCTCACACTGGATACGATGGAATCATAGTCACCGGAAAATCAGAAGAACCTGTGTATATATACATTGAAGGCGAGCGAATCCAGATACTGACCGCCAAAGATCTTTGGGGCTCTACACCGGCGGATTGTGAACAGCTTCTCAAGCAGAGGCATGGTAATTTGACCCGCGTTGCTGCAATAGGAAGGGCCGGCGAAGCACTAGTTAATTTCGCCTGCATAATGAATGACCGTTGCCGAGCAGCTGGCCGTCCGGGATTCGGGGCTGTAATGGGCAGCAAGAGATTAAAGGCAATAGCAGTTCGTGGTACTATGGCGCGTTCGTATTCTGACGAACAAGATCTGAAAGAAGCTATAAGGCAATTTTCTGCCATAACACGGGCTAATCCAGCTCTTAAGGCTTTAGGAAAACACGGCACTGCCGCAAGTGTACTTGCACTAAATAGTCTTGGTGAATTACCCACACAAAACTTTCAAAAGGGTACGTTTGTTGGAGCTGGTGACATAACAGGTGAAAAGCTTACTAGTTCGTTACTGGTTGGTAGAGAAACGTGTGCAGGTTGTCCAGTACGTTGTAAACGGGTTGTTGAGACTGAGATCTTTGGCGAGCGTGTGTTGCCTGACTATGGCGGACCGGAATACGAGACCACTGCAGCTTTTGGTTCACTTTGCTTAATAGACGACTTGAAATCCATCGCTCTCGCAAGCCAAAAGTGTAATCAGTACGGGCTTGATACGATTAGCACAGGTGCCCTGATTGCGCACCTCATGGAAGCTACCGAACGCGGTTTCATATCTACATCTGATGGGATCTCTTGGGGTGACGGGAGAAAGGCATGTGAAATAATCGATCTCATTGCAGAGAGGCGTGGTCTGGGTGAGTTTCTGGCAAGAGGCCTTTCCAATGTTGCTGCCGAGTTAGGGACAAGCAGCTTCGCAGTTGCAATTAAGGGAGTTGAGGTTCCCATGCATGATCCAAGAGCTAAGAAAGGTCTAGCAATAAGCTACGCTACAAGTCCTCGAGGGGCAACTCATCTTGAGGCAATGCATGACGATATGTTCGAGGGACCGCCAAAGCCTACACCTGAAATCGGTTTAGTCGATCCAATTGAGCGCTTTTCCTGGGATAATAAGGCATTTGCATGTAAGAGTTACGAAGATCTTTATTCTTTTGTCGATTCATGCATTGTTTGTGGATTCATTTCTTGGAATCAGTCAGCAAGCAAGGATTATTATCCTTTTGGAAGCATAAGACGCATTATCAACGCAGTCACTGGTTTGGAGATTGATGCCGAACAAATGCAGCTGATCGGGGAACGCAACTACGTAATAAGGAAGATCATCAGCGCGTACTCTGGTTATAGGATAACAGATGATTGTTTGCCCGAAAGGCTTAAATGTCCGCTAAAGGACGCTGGTCCCTCTGAAGGTGAAATGATAACAGACGAAGCATTGCAGTCCGCGATTGATGAGTACTACCAGCTACGAGGATTCGATGCTTATGGCCCGACAGACGCCAAATTGAGGGACCTTGACCTTCAGGAACTAGCAGGGCTAATTGAGCGGTCTATTCAGTGAGGCAAACGAAGGTTGGACACTAAAAAAGGCGTGTGTTAAGGAGTGTACGGATATGTCAGGACTAAGAGATGATATGTTGTTACAAAAGCTCGAAAAAGCAGTGCCCAGGGAAGAGGTCTACGAAATAGCATATGATCTAGTATCAATTCCGAGCCATGTGGACATCGGAGACCGTGCGGTAGCGAAGTACTTAGAGAGCCTATTTAAGGAGGAAGGAGTTCCCGTTTTCCTGCAGCCCGTCAGCGATGATAAACATGTCAACTTATCTGCCATAGTTGGTCCCGACGACAAACAGAGTCCGCTTGTTATGAATGGCCATCTGGACACCGTTCCGCCGTCTACGCGCTGTGCGAACCCTTCAATTTCAGGGGGGAGACTGCATGGACGGGGTGCTGCTGATATGAAAGGGTCCATAGCCGCGATGGTGGCGACGCTCTTGGCTATTCGTAGAGTTGATATGAGATTGGATCGTCCGCTGTGCTTCACTGGTGTTGCGGGTGAGGAGATTGGCGGTATAGGTACTAAATCGTTCCTCGAACATGCGCCGAGTATTGAGTACGCTCTGGTAGGAGAACCAACTGAATTGAGGCCTGTTGTCGCTCACAAGGGTCTCACTTGGGTCAGAATTGAGATTCACGGGAGTCCTGCTCATGCCAGCTGCCCAGAGAAAGGCATTAACGCCGTTTCTGTTGCGTGTGAATGTGTTTACAACATAAACTCATGGGCTGCAAAGGTTTTTCCTGATCGAAAGCACAAAGTGCTAGGAACACCGTCTCTAAGTATAGGCCTTATCCAAGGAGGGGAAGCCAATAATGTAGTCCCTTCATCATGTATAATCACATTAGATAGGCGGTGGTTACCAACGGAGAGTTACAGACAAGTGATGGATGAATTGGAGCAAATAGTAAAAGCTACTATCCATAAGTGGACAGGTGCTTCCTATTCAATATCTTCCGATCAGCGCACAGAACATTGTATTCCAGTGTCTACGCCTATTGAACACCATCTAGTTAAGAGTATAAGGCACGTATTGGAAGAATCGGGGCTTTCCGACGTTCCAGTTGGAGTACCGTATGGTACCGATGCGGCATGGTTCTCTCAGAGAGGTATTCCTGTGATCATATGGGGGCCGGGCAGCATAGCTCAAGCCCATTCAGACGGTGAGTATGTTCAATTAGATGATTTGTGGTTGGCGACTCAATTATATATTAAGGCTGCTCTTAGGCTTTGTAGAGAAAACTTAGACAAATGACACAGAAGAACCACAGATATATTACTTGTCATAGATGTTTAGAGCGGAAATCAAGCTTTGCGTTCTTCACGAGCAATCTGCCTAGTTACTAGGCCAACAAAATATTTGTAGCAAAACAGGTTAGACTAACAAGGGACTACAAAAAGGAGATCAATGAGAAAGATAGGCATAATTGGGGGTATAACCCCTGATTCGACAACGAAGTACTATGAGTATCTTACGTCATGGAATCGGACTGCCAGCAGAGGTATGGATTACCCCGTTGTACTAATCTACAGCTTGAACTTACTCAATTGGTATCGATTACTTGAGGAAGATGACGAAGATGAGATAGTGAAATGTCTAATAGCCGCAGCTGAGAGTTTGCACCAGGCTGGGGCTGACTTCGCGATGCTTGCTGCCAACACTCCACATATGTATTTCGATCGACTGCAGAACGAATCGCCACTTCCTCTCTTGAGCATTGTAGAAGCAACGGCTAAGGCCGCTTTAAAGGAGGGGTACAAGCGTGTTGGATTATTGGGCACCAAGTTCACGATGGGAAAGTCCTTTTACCCAGATGTGTTATCCCAATACGAGATTGAGATTGTCGTTCCAGATATCAAAGGTCAAGCATACATCAATAGGATGTTATTTGAGGAGGTTGCCCAAGGTCAATATTTCCAATCTTCTAAGCAACAAGTGATAGAAATCACCAAAGAGATGAAATCTAGAAGGATGATTGACGCGTTGATTCTGGGGTGCACCGAATTACCTTTGTTCCTTGATGAAACAGATGTAGCTATGCCCGTTCTGGATACAGTAGCGATTCACGCCAAGGCTGCTATTGAATTTGCTCTTAAATAGAGCATAGAGCAAACCTCGAAAGAGTCTGGTGGTGAATATCTAGCCGCTCAAAGCAAAATGTTTAATAGGCCATCAACTCTTGGGCACAAATCAGGTTACGACATAAGGAGGTGACATGTCAAATTGCGAAGAGAAGTTGAAAGAGCTTGGTCTAGCAATTCCAGAGGTTCCGCCAGCAGCGGGTGCATACGTTCCTGCAGTGCAGGTCGGCAAGCTAGTTTTCTGTTCAGGCCAAGGTCCGTATAAGGATGGAGCTTTTGTGTACGTTGGCAAGGTCGGGGGAGATATCTCACTGGAAGAAGGGTATGAGGCAGCACGTATCGCCGGTCTAAACTGTCTAGCTGAGATCAAATCAATTGCCGGTTCGCTGGACAGGATCTCGCGAATTGTACAAATCCGAGGATTTGTGAATAGCTCCCCAGATTTCCAGGATCAGCCAAAAGTGATTAATGGAACATCAGAGCTAATGTTGCAGATTTTCGGCGATGCCGGTAAACACGCACGCTGTGCATTAGGTACTAGCATTCTCCCAGGAAATATCCCAGTGGAGGTGGAGATGGTTGTGGAACTGGAGTAAATGCTGTTTCGGAGATAGCTACATCAGGTGAGCAGCTTTAACATTTTAGACAACGGATCCACTTACCAAGCCACCTAGGTTGAGCTGGTATGAAAGGGCAATTTTCTGCTGTCAAAATACATAGAGATCGGACTTACAACAATGAGAGGAAGAAAACAGCTGGGTTAGTATGCTACATAGGATGAGAGCGTTCTTGGAAACAACTATTTACCAGAAGGAAGAGCTCCCAAGCTTTCTACGCACCTTAACCGTGAGGGGGGTAATTTGCTTAGTTGTTTCAGAGTCTCAATGCTGAGGAAAAGGGAACAACGTCAGCTCAGCATATGCTATGCAGATGATATATGCGTGAGCCCGCGTTGGCCTTTCGACCAGGACTACAATTGGTTGACCATAGCACAGAACCTTCTATGACACAACTTGCGTAAAAGGGAAAACAGATGCTCTCCAAAAGAGATAGTCTTAGAAATGCGCTTCTCAGGCAACGAGCAGCTTTGGTTCTATTAGATCTAGGAACCACTCCGGATACTACAATTAGCAGGATTGCCTACAAGCGCCTGCTGGGGTATCGCAGCATTGAATTCAATGAACCAATTAACCTCTTGCATAAGCCTTTGCAGCTCGTGGAGCCCGATGAAAGTTTTCTTCAGCGATTACGTATTGATACAAGGACAGCGAGCAGAGGACATCCCTGGGTAGTAAGCACCAGGGAGCTCTCGAAAGATTGCTTTATGAATGAATGCGGCATCATGTACCAGCCTGGTATCTCAGGCGCGCAGCTGTTCTACTACTATGCTATCTCGTCTCCGCATTTGAGAGGCACTTCTGTGAAACTGAAAAACCACCACTGGCCAGATCCGAAACATCCTAACCGTACCAGTGCGCTCCAAGAAGCGGGGACTAGGCTTAAGGATCAAGATCAGTACCTGGTTGTCGGGCATCATGGAGACACTAATATCTTCGAGACTGCAAGTGATTTGAGGGGGATGGCTGACTGCATGATGGATCTTATGAGACACAATACATATATACATGCTCATCTGGAAAAGATAACTAATATACAATGGGAAGATGAAGAATTATCTTAACAACTTAGGGAAGTATATTGATGTAATATACATAGGTCCTGAATTGTGCGGTCACGGACCACCACTCATTTCTAGGGACACTTATCGTAAGATGATCCGACGGTATTACAAAGCGTACTTCGACATCATTGAACAAAATACCCAAGCCAAACTTCGTATGCACTCTTGTGGTACTTTGAGGTATGTTTCGCACGATGTTATAGAGCTTGGAGTCGATATTATCAATCCAGTGAAAGCATCCGCGCGCAACATAGATCCCCAAATTCTGAAAGAGCAGTCCGCTAATAGAGTTACATTTTCGGGTGCAATTGATACACAGAATCTGCCTCCACAGGGAACACCAGATGGGGAACACCAGATGACATCTGGAAAGGGGTACGCCAAATAATGAAGCTCTTGGGAAGGGGGGAGGATATATCTTGAGCGCAGTGCATAACATCTAGGCAAGTGTTTAACCAGAGAACGTTATTGCTATGTTCGATGAAGCATAGGAAGTCAATAGAGATCTATTGTTGAGATGACAGTGCTGAACTAAAAGCCTTATCTGAACAACACTACGATATTCATAATGTAAGCTATGCAATAGATAGCGCGGAAACTTGAGGAACGTGGACAGATAGAGTCAATGGAGTAGTTCTCGAATAATGTGATTAGGAGCGTACTATGTGCAAATTGTTGAATAATGTACATCTTACTGAAAGTGGCACGTTGGGCATAATCCGAGTCAACCAGGCTGCACAGCTTGTCAACATAGCGCAGGCGCTACAAGCGGGGGGGCTTTCGTGTATCGAGATCACCATGACTACGCCAGGAGCCTTGAGGGCGATTGAGGAAGCAAGCGGCAAGCTCGAGGGCGTACTGATGGGTGCCGGAACAGTGCTTGATGCGCCCACTGCTCGTCAGGCAATCCTTGCTGGAGCACAGTTTCTGGTTACCCCGACAGTTAAGCCAGATGTAATTGAGATGGCTCACCGATACGGGGTGGTAGTAATACCTGGAGCGATGACCCCAACTGAGATCCTGACAGCCTGGGAACTTGGCGCTGATATGGTGAAGGTATTCCCAGCTGATGTCCTTGGTCCAGGGTATTTGAAGGCAGTGCACGGGCCACTTCCCCAGATCCCGCTTGTGCCTACAGGAGGGATAACTGCTGATAATGCCGATGAATTCATGAAAGCGGGAGCGGCACTAGTCTCGGCCAGCAGCTGGCTAGTGGACAAAAAGGCGGTGGCCGAGGGCCGCTATGAGATACTCACAGAGCAGGCGCGAGCGCTCGTCGCAGCAGTGGAGAAGGCGAAGAAGGAGATGATCAAGTGAAAAGACTGCGCTTGATGATCCCCGGGCCAATAGAGTTGGATCCTGAAGTACTGTCAGTGATGGCTGAGCCATTAGTTGCCCATTACGGTGATGAGTGGACGCAGTTCTACCAAGAAACCATGGACATAATGAAGAAGGTCTTCGGTACAAGGGATAATGTGTTCCTGATACCCGGATCAGGCAGCGCGGGGCTCGACGCTGTCCTTGGCTCTACGGTCTTTCCTGATCGTAAGGTCCTTATTTTGGAAAACGGCTTCTTCGGTGAACGCCTGGCCGAGATAGCGGCGACATACACGCCGAATATAGCTAAGGCAACCTTTCCCATCGGTCAACCCATTGATCTTGATCAGGTTGACAGTCTACTTAAGAAAGGCTGTTTTACTACACTCGTGATGACGCACTGCGAGACATCTACTGGTATGCTAAACCCCGTAAAGGAAGTCGCAAGATTCTGCCAAAAACATGATGTATTATTCATTGTAGATGCTATCTCCTCTTTAGGCATTGAATCCTTGGAGATGGACCAATGGGGAATTGACATCTGTGTATCAGCCTCACAAAAGGGGCTTGAGTCGCCGCCTGGCTTGGCACTCGTCGCGGTTGGGAAAGAAGGATGGAAGGCGATAGAGAAATCTAATCCTCCTGGGTGGTACCTTAGCCTCAAAGTCTGGAAGGAATACGAGGAGAAGTGGGGAAATTGGCATCCTCACCCCATCACACAAGCAGTGAACAATGTAAGAGCCCTTCGAGTAGGCTTGGAGCGAATACTAAATGAAGGAATGCAGGCGCGTGTGAAGCGCCACAAGGAGGTTACAAGCTTCCTAAGAGAAGGCATTTCCAACCGAGGGTTTTCGCTATTGATCCCAGATGAGATTGCTTCCCACGGTGTAACCGCAGTTATGAGCGTAAATGGCGATGTCCAGCAAATTCTCTCATACCTGAGGGATAAGCACGGATTGCTGCTGGCAGGAAGCTTAGGAGCCCTCAAAGGAAAGGTGTTTCGTATTGGGCACATGGGGCCAGTCGCAAACATACAAACTATAGAGCGACTACTTTTTGCGCTTGATGAATACGAGAAAGATGCAAGTACCTCAAAAATGTATGGAGGATGATTATAGGTGACAATAGAATCGAAACTCATAACCTTTGGTGAGACAATGATTCGGCTATCGCCCCCAGGCTGTGCAAGGCTAGAACAAACAAATTCACTGGATGTCAATGTGGGTGGATCGGAACTTAACGTAGCAGTGGCCGCGCAGAGGTTAGGCCTACAAGCAAGTTATCTAACTAGGCTTACACGTAACCCCCTGGGTCGCATGGCAGAGAACAAAGCTCGCGAACACGGCGTTGATACGTCCTATATCGCCTGGACAGATGATGACCGAGTAGGGTTGTATTTTGTTGAGTTTGGAGCATCGCCAAGGGCTAACTCTGTTATATACGATCGCAGTAATTCAGCCATTGCTAAGATCAGCAAGGATGACATCAATTGGCAAGAGGCGCTAAAAGATGCCAAGATCCTTCACACTTCAGGAATAACCCCTGCGCTGTCTGATTCCGCCACACGAGCAACAATTCAGGCAGTGGGTACAGCTAAGAAGATGGGGGTTAAGGTGTCAATTGACCTCAATTACCGAGCGCGATTGTGGCCACAGGTGAGAGCGCGTGCGGTAATGACTGAACTTGTCGATCAATCAGACATTCTTATAACTACTGAGGAGGACACAAAGCGCGTCTTCGGCATAGAA
>JAGYNL010000259.1 GCA_018399865.1 Candidatus Bipolaricaulota bacterium
AGTCGAAAGGCCACTGCTGGAACCCAAATCCTCTGAGCCAAGAACAAAGCCAGGATCAGTTGACACAACCCCAGCTACCAATGTTGAGCATGGCCCACGAGACTTCCTGTAGTGACCTGCATTGTTAGGATCCAGCTCCAGCACATCGCCGGCTTCTACAAGCTCTGAAACAGATACCCATTCTGCAATGTCAGCTGAGCCAGCAAGGAAGTTCTGACCGTAGAACGTACCATCAGCAAGGACATTGCCGCTCGATTCCACCCGGAATACTGCAGGGGTATCTACCCTACACTCCCCTTCGTATGCCAAGGAAACACCCGCTCTTGCCAGATAGCAGCCATTGCCATAGGTTGTGCCGTCACATCCGCAAACAGGGTCATAAATCTGGAAGCAGAATCCGGACGAAATATCAGTACAGATCCCTTCAGTCTCGCAGTATCCTGGTGTTTTATTACAGAATTGTCCTGTACCACAGTGGGAGTTGCTAACGCAGGTTTTGGCCTGAATGGTCGGAAAGTCAATGTCATCGATCCAAGCTGTGTCCTGCCCGCTACTGACTGAAGAATCCTTGGTGTACAACCATTTGAAGGTATGCGTGCAACCTGACACGGGGTAACTAACTTTCGTCCAACCATGTTCCCCAGACCATTCACCTTGCTTGATGCCATCAATATAGAACTGTAAGGAGTCGTAACCCGATTCGGAAGACACCTTTATCCAAAAGCTGACTATCCCATCTGCAACCACGTCAAGAATGGTCTTGAGATACGAATTCTCATCGTCGCCAATTGATATGGGAGCTTGAGCAGAATACCCATGTGAATGGCTCGCCGAGCTGACCACAGACCAATTGCCATCTCCTCCTGTCTCCCAAGGGTGTTTGCTGAAATCTCCTCCTCTGAACTTCTCAGAGGAACCTTCTATAGCAAGAATGATTTGCCTGGCAACAAGCCACGCGGCCTCACCCCCATAGTCAGTATGACAAAAGCCGATATAGCGTCCATACGGCACAACCTCCATGTTGCCACAATATTGAGCAACAAGGGGGACAATTCCGTCATCACGCATCCCATCATAGAGGTCATCGAAAGCACCAAGGTAGTCGCACGCAGTAGAGTCCGTTAATTCCGCAGATACGAGTGCGATGACACGTATACCGCTACGGACAATGACATTCCACGCATCTTCAGAGCAACTATCGTAGTTTGCCAAGGAATCACAGGCACCTTGATCGAAATACGGGAGCCACCCCGGGTGCCCCCATGTGGCTGTCTTACATAAAGCTTTGATAGAGGTATTATAGTCAGCAAGCTTATCATATGGGGTGTTAATTGTCACTAGGATTTTGACCTTCTCTGCAAAATCTTCGGAAAGAGATAGGGCTCGGAAGGCTGCTTTGCCTCCCATACTGTGGCCAATGAGTATAAGATTTCTCAAGCTGGCAAACTGGGCATCATTCTCGATCGAGTTAATGATATTTGCAGCCCATGTATCGACATCCTCAGTGTTAGCGTACTGTTTCCGATGGGTATGAACCGTGTAGCCTCGTCTTTCAAGTTCTTCTTTCATGTATTTTTCTATTGTCTCAAAACCTGTCTCATTGCCTAGCCAGCCATGAAGAAAAACCAGATTGAAGGTGTCCGCGGACGTGATTTCCCCAAGCTTCTCGCTCTCGGCCTCTTCGAAATTATAGAAGCTGTATACGGGGAAATTCCTTGCCGGCAAAGGCCCTGCGATAGAGTCCAAGAAACTGTTATCGGCTTCTGAGCCAACTCCCAAGGTCCAAAGCTCATAACCTGCTCCTTTAAGGTTGTTAGCTGCTGTAGTAGTAGCAGGGCTATGAGTTGGCTCACCATCCGTCACTAAGTTAACGACTCCGCGGGGGAGATCTCCGAAAGAATAACGATCGTCCAGAATCTCCTTGCCTCTGCCAATAGCACCTGACATATTGGTACCGCCGCCGTCGGGATATGCTTTTATTACATTCAGTGCATCGACTATTTGCTGCTTGTTGGTACTTACATCCACCAGACCGATACGGGTATTTGTGTAGGTACCAAAAGAGACAACCGCGATGCGGACAGTGCCTCCACTGTTCACGAATGGAACAACGACGTTGTTGATCGCATTAATCAAACCATCTATTTCCAAGTCAAGTTCAGAAGAGTCTATGCTCCCGGATTCGTCCACGAGCATCACTAGATCGATTTCTTGAGCAGATACCATTACAGAGCCCAGTAATAGGCTTAGAAATATTGTTAGCCAGCCTACTTTTGGGGACATTGTTATCTATCACCTCATCAACAACACTTGCATCATTCCTGTACCGTTTGCAAACCGTTCCAATGCCTTCCCTATCAGCCCACACGCTTCTTCTCCAGAGTCTGGATCCCATCGCATGGCGTAACCAGGTGTTGACGAAGCTACAAGCAAATCACCGGGCTCGATTGGACCGC
>JAGYNL010000260.1 GCA_018399865.1 Candidatus Bipolaricaulota bacterium
GCTACATCTTCCTTTTTTTCTCTAGGGTGCTTTCGCATGTGGTAAAGTACCGAGGTCTTCAGACCAGCGAAACTGAAATCGAAGGTGGAGGAAGCTGACATTGGTCTAGGAAAGTTGATCGCGGTTGGATTTCCTTCGAGCGCAAGTCGATCAATCTCTGCTCCAGCGGGGTAGCCTATACCAAGCATCTTTCCTACCTTGTCTAATGCCTCGCCAGCAGCGTCATCAACTGTCATTCCAACAAGGTGATACTCACCGTAAGATGCAACATCAACAAGGAGCGTATGACCGCCGGAGACAATTAACGCCATAAACGGGGGAGTAACTTCGGTGTCACATAATCTTTGAGCGAAGATATGCCCCTCAAGGTGATTGACTCCAATGAATGGCTTGCCTAAGCCGTAGGCCATTCCCTTGCCGTAAGACAGCCCAACCAGAAGGGGACCGACTAGCCCCGGCCCATAAGTTGCGGCTACCAAGTCAATGTTGCCCATATCTATTTTGCCTTCAAGAAGGGCGTCACGGACCAAGTACGGTAACTTACGTAAATGATCGCGTGAAGCCACCTCGGGTACTACCCCTCCATAGCGTGCGTGCATCTCAGCCTGGGAATAGATTATGCTAGATAGGAGTTCTTTCTCGTTACGCAAGATAGCAACTGCGGTTTCGTCACACGAGCTTTCTATGGCTATGGTGTAGAAATCTGCTGTCATGTTATGTAATCAGGCTTTAAGACGCCGATGAAAGGCAGATTTCGGTAAAGCTCTTGGTAGTCCATGCCGTAGCCAACAATAAAGGCATCCTCATGTAGAGGAAAACCTACATACTCTACCTTGACGTTAGCTTCACGCCTGGCAACCTTGTCGATGAGGCCGCAAGTTCGAATGCTCGCGGGACGCCGTGCAGCGAACCCCCGCTTCAAATAGTCAACTGTGTAACCAGTATCAACGATATCTTCCACAATGAGTATGTCGCGGTTTTCAATCGGCCGATCAAGGTCCCTTACAAGTCGTACAGCCCCAGGCGATGTGCCGTTGGCATATGAGGAGACAGAGATAAAATCGTACTCCACCTCGATCGGTATCTCTCGCACCAAGTCTGCCATGAACACAAGGGCGCCATGAAGGACACCGACAAGAAGCGGAGGGCGTCCCTGCGGATCCATTCCTGCTCCGTGCAAGTAGTCAGTACTAATCTGAAGCCCAACTGCGTGCACTCGCGTCTTGATTTGCTCCGCCGAGAAAAGGATCCTAGAGATTCTCTCCGCAATCTTGTCTGTCACTTCACGTACCTCTTATCGGACAGTGAACCGTTTGTCAAGCTCGGTCATCTTCTCAGTGATTCCACCATATTCAAGATCGGAATAGGGGAGCATTGCCGCTCCGGAGAATCCCTGTGTCCGGATATCGTTTGCCTTTCTGGCTACGTTTCCGCGTACCCAATCCCAATATGGGTGGTCGAAAACGTCGCATGGCTCTGTAAGTTTCCCCTCTCGCAAGGAAAAAGCAAGGCAAGAGACTATCGGTGGTCCGTCAAAGAAAGAAACACTGGTCCCAGCCTTTACTGGCATTAGGGGACCAACGTGGCTTCCACGCATGAAACCAGCCACAAGATGGCCAATCTGGAATGGAGACAATACTTCGCCAGTGGCGGGGAAGTCCTTTTGGGTTCGTGCAAGCATTATTGGATCATCTTTGCCAACGTACTTGCCGGCAATGTTTCGAAGTCTAGTTGTGCAACTTGAGACAGCTTGCTCGCCGGTGGCTCGCGAGCGAATTGACTCGATTACAAAACGGCCATTATCCCGCAGCAAAGCAGCGAGATCGTACGTCTCTTCGGGTGTAGATAGTTCGATTACCCTATCGCCTTCAATATGCTCGACATCCATGACCGTAAAGGTAAAACCCTGCCCCAGTTTGGGAGATAGAATTAACCCCGCATTGTACATTGGATCAGTAAATGTGAGGTATAAGGGAAGATTGTACGCACCAGGTTCGGTCTTGTCGGCAGTGAACATTAGAAATGGCTCGTTAGGCCGCTCTTCGAATGTTAACTCAGCCACCGCTGGCCCCAATCCACGTACATTACCCGAGAACGCATCCCGCAGTAGGTCTTGTCC
>JAGYNL010000261.1 GCA_018399865.1 Candidatus Bipolaricaulota bacterium
AGTCCTTTTCCTTGAATGCGATCTGTCTGTCCCTTGGCAATGTATCGATCGAAGTATGCTTTGCGGTACTCATGGGGCAGTCGTTTGCGGAGCCCGATAGACTCAAGAATTCCCTCGAACGATATTCCGTCTTTTGAGAGTCCCAGCATTGCCAGGGCCCGAATTGCAACCTTGTCGCTTGTACAGAAAAGGAATCTGCCAGACGGATCTGCATAGATGACGGCAATGGCTTCTACCTCGCCATCATGGAGGCCCATGTTGATATCTTCATCGAAAACAGCACGAACCTGCTTGATGTCAGATAAAGAAGCGGAGATCTCTTGGATAGTTCCCTCGTTGATTAAAATGCTAAGATCGATAGAAGATGGTATGCCTCCAGTTTTTCTGTCGAAGAACAATGCTTCGTCGTGCGCTATTACAGATGTTACCGCTACGTTTGTCTTCTGGAGCAATGCATTCCACACATCAAGCTCGTATGCCGTGATGATTACACTGGCATCAGGCAAAAGCAGTTTCGGCTTGATAGGCATCGGTATCTTCGAACCCGTACTCACGAAGCGTGTCTGACAAATCGAATAGGCTTGTTTCAAGTAGCTGTGCAAGTCTAGCGCGTGACAACTTGTCTTTCTTGTAGGCGTGAAAAGCTAGCCTTACAAATCGCTCGGGCAGCGGAGCTGGCTGTTGCCAGTTTGCAGCCATTGTGCTTTTGTCTATTGAGCGAAAGACTGAGTCATTCAGTATAGCTCTAACCTTCTCGGAGGTGAATAAACGAAAGTGAACCATTCGCCAAAGCAATGCCTCGGTAGATACATCGAAGTCACGCGCAAGTTCCACTAGATCCCCGTAGGAAATCTTCCCATCCTTGAGGCGGGCCTCAATTTCGTTTTCCAATACATTGCCCGGCAGGAGTAAGCTGGCAGCAAATTTGTTAGCTAGTCGCTCTACTTTGTCAATCAGAGCCTGGTTATTGCCCACAGATTCCTTTGACATAGTTGTTCTTGTTATGACGTGAAACAACTCATGAGCGAAGCTGAAATTACGTCGCCAAGGTGCTTGCTGTCGGTGCATCAGGATCCCGTAGCCAAAATCCCCAGTAGCTGCTGCAGCGGATCCGGCTCTTCCAAGATCCTTGTACCAGATTTTGACGCCGTAGTCCCCATCAAGGATTGCTGTCAAGGAGGCAGCTGGCCGCCCACCAAGATCCAGTGCTTTGGCAACGGTTTCTGCAGCTAAGCTCGCATCTCCAAATGACGCTGTTTCTGGGTCCAGTTGAACATCTGGAAGCACCCGTTTCGGAGTTTTTCCCAGAAGGGTCTCAAGCTTATGGTATTGCCTACAGTTGTTGATGAACTGAGCCTCTACTGCAGCGGCACCTTCCTCTGGATAGTCTCTCCAGAGCACTTGCGCTGGCGAGGGCTCAAAGTCTGCTATTAGCTGCCGAACCTCTGTGTTGAGAGCATTCGCGATTTTTACCAACTCCCAGGCCTTGACATCTCTCCCGCCGCGTTCTATCTCCGATACGGTCTGGTAAGCAGAAAAGCCCGCCCGCTCGGCCAAAGCTTTCTGTGTGATCCCTAGCTTATTGCGCAGAGATCGAATGCGTTCTCCAAGGACCTTCTGGAGTTCGTCCATGCTACACCTCCTCCTCAGTCTGCTTTTTGCACGAGTCTAAGTTGCAAGGAACATAAGCTCTTTATGGTGTGTTGGTTACCGTATTGAGAGATAACC
>JAGYNL010000262.1 GCA_018399865.1 Candidatus Bipolaricaulota bacterium
TGAGTAATTTGGCCCTACCTTTGGCAGGCTTTCTACCTGCTGTGGATTGTCTGGTGATTCTGCTACCGCTACTAATCGGTCAATTCCTCCCAAATCGATAACGATTTCTGTATATAAGGGAATGCCTGCAATAATGACCCTAGTTGGCTGACTGTCAATGGTAATCTCCAATCCTCTGTCGTCAATCAGCGCGACAGGGAAGCTCTGTGCTATGACCACAGATCCCCATAATGCCACTACGACTACAGCAGCCAATAATTCTTTTAAGTGTTTCTTTTGCATAGTACCACTTTCTCCTCCTACCCGCGAGCACTTGCTGGCCCTTGCTTGGCCACTCTCGTGAGAGAAACTCCTACTCTCAACGTCCGATAAATCCGAACGCAAAAACGCGCACATTCTACCGTATCGCATTTACGTCCGCTACATTTTTGCCTGACATCATTACTGACAGAATCCCCGCGATTGCGTCATCCCTTAGTACTCTATGCCAACGCGCGCGTCAATCCCGCGATCGAACGGGTGCTTGACCGCGTCAATCCTACTGACAAGATCAGCGTGAGCAAGCAACTCCTCCGGTGCGCCACGACCGGTTAAGATAACCTCTATGGTCCTGTTCTTCTCATTAAGCAACTCCAGAAGTTCAGTAACTGTCACCATTCCCAATTCGATAACGACGTTCATCTCATCGAGGATAACTACGTCATAGACTCCTGATGTCAGCACCTCCCTTGCTCGGGTGATGCCGCGCGTTACGATCGCGCGGTCCTCATCTGTTACCCTACCCGGCACAACAAAGTGAGAAGGGCCAAATTGCTCCAGATCAAAGCCGCTTATGTGGCCGATGGCACGCACCTCCCCATAGGTGGGGAAGTTATCGCCTCCCTTCAGAAACTGGATCATGTGTACATGCATTCCCTGACCAACAGCCCGTATGCCTGCTCCGATTGCAGCGGTGGTTTTCCCTTTTCCGCCGCCAGTGTAGACCTGTACCAGGCCCATCTTTTCCATGCTATAGGTCAACCTCCACTCGCCCCACTTTTAATGGACGAAGGTATTTCTTAAGCATGCGGACGGCGCGCTCTGGGTCAACGCGGCCGTATAATCCGCCAACTGTTGACAGAACATAGTGGGCATCTAATAGCACTTGCCCATTGGGTCGCAGCACCGTGTACTCATCCTTGTTGAACAGCACGCCCTTGGCAATAAGTTCCAGTTCCTCTAGCTGCTCCTTCGTACCCTCACGAGCTTTGCCGTATATCGTGCCCCCAACCATGAGAATGTCTGTTGACTGAGAGAAGAAGTTAACACCGTATTGTAGGAAATACACATCCGTTTCGCGTACATATCCAACGTTGTTCTTTGTCGTGATCCGCATGACCTCATTAGTCATAAACGCTCGTACCCAATTCTCCTCTCTGCTCTTCGGGAGTTCGTGGGGGTTCTCATGTACCCACTTAATGTAGCTACCAAGGTCGATCTCGTATCCCTCCGCGTTCTTTTTCACGAATCTGACAAACGTATCCTCTGTAGAAAGGGCGATGTTTTTAAATCTCTCTGAAAACAGCGAATTCAGCTCCTTCTGCATCTCTCCGCTCCTGTAGCGATCGATCTCCACCAGGTTCTCCGCGTTATACGCCATTCCATACTTACCCTCCACACGGCGATAAGCGAGCGGCATATTCGGAGTTTTCAGGATACTTCGCTTGTTTCGTTTCTCGGCAACTTCCCACGGATACACATAAAGAGGATTATCAGGCACATTTGCATAGAAGTCAGTAGTCGCCCCACCTACGTCAAGGCATACAAGCGGACCGATTCCTTCCTCCTGCCCATACCCCCTGACCAGCAGATTGACCCCGAGGAACGCGGCCCGCGGAGTAGGAATAAACGGCGCATCCATATACTGTTCTGCTACATCGAAGCCCTTTCCGCGTATCACAACCGTCTGAAAGAGGTCTCGTATTGTCTCGTTTACGGTTTCGATATTGTATTGGTTTACTTCGGGCATGATGTTGCCGACCACCCGGATATCAATCCCCTTTTCTGTAAATAGCTTCTCGACATCATCGGCAATATCCTGGTTTCCTGCGTAGATGATCGGTACACCGTACTTGGTATGAGTAACGTATTTAGCCGTGTCAGCAAGTATCTGTGCGTTGTGCAGCTGTGTCTTAGCTTCCCCTCCATCGTCCGTCCCTCCGGAGATAAGAATGATCTCTGGTTCATCGTGTTCGTAGATCCTGCGACCTAGTTCCTCAGAGAGCTTGCCATAATAGCGTCCCACTATCTTTGCTCCCGCAGTCAACGCTGCGGTATCTGCCGCGAATCCGCTCTCAGCATCGGTCAGGGCCACAGTTACCATTTTCAGGCCACCCTTGGCACTCGAGCATGGCAGCTTCAGATCAAATTTACTTAAAGAGTGCTCCAAGGGCTCCCAGTTGCCAGCTATCTCTACCTCTTCAGCCACGCCAAGCCCACTGGCAAGGGAGTAGCGTATGTCTTCGAGAACAGTTGGCACGTACCGAAGCGTTACTTCTTCGTTCTTGGTATTGAACGTAACCATTTTTGTGAACGTACTCCCGAAGTCCACGGCAAGAACGTTCAAGTTATCTAGATCTCTTACTCCTGCCTTGCGACGAAACGCGTCTACTTGCGCGTCACTGATCCGCTCTTCCACCTCGGTTATTGTTGACTGCTCATTACCGAATAAGATATCCGAATAGAAATACCAGGGGAACTTCTCCCGTACGCGCCTCACACGCTCAAACTCATCCTTCACTGGCTTTCCATCGAATAACTTGATCTTGCACATCCCGCCGGTGTTGTCCGTTTTGCACTTGCCGGCCATTTCGTAACGCTTGTCAATTACTGTTACTTGTGGAGCCTGAAATAGACCGGTCTGCAACGCCAGATCGAGGCTATCAGGACTGACCATCTCGCACCTCCCGGTGCGATAGTTGGACTCATCGACAAGCTCAAGGAGCAACTCCTCGTAGTTCATTTTGCGGGCCTGGACATCCTCTCGTTTTGCTGCTTCCTCAGAGGAAACTGCATAATCAAAGAAGTTGTCCAGTGTGACGTTACCCTGGTATCCACCGATTAGAGCAAGATGGAAGATGTTGTACATAGCTCCCTTCTTCAGCTCTTCCTTGCGAGCTATCACCTTGGGGTCATTCCATATGTCCGGCTGCGGTCCTCGCTGAAACTCCTCGAATACCTGTTTTGTTATCTCACAGCTCTCAACAATATCCGCTGTCTTCGCTTCGTGGTGCGCCTCTGATATGCTAACGACGTGCACGATATCTGGCTCCATAAACATCTGCCAATAGGTTGTCATCCCCAGATGTCCCTGCGCTCTGTCCAGGTTAGGAGGAAAACTGGATAGTCCACCTCTTGTCTCGCGAATGATGTTGTAGTCGAAATGACGAGTAAGTGGCTCTATGAGCTCGTAGGCTGCGCGCATCTTCGCGAGATCGTAAAGCGGATATATCTCGGGTGGTAGATCAAACATGAGTTGCATGACGTAGTTCTTGATACCCATTTTCAGCGCCACAACACCGCTCAACACGTGATCAGCAACATAGAGATCATCCGTGCAGTTTCGTAGCTGCCACTGATGGGGATCGTTTATCTCAAGTGGTTTATCAATGGATGCCCACCATTTCATAACGTTGAAGTGTTCAACAAATCCGTCCCATATAGATAGTGGGCCGCGCCCATCCAATTGGTTATAGTAGAAGATAGGCACGGCGGGGAACGCCATGTTAAGGGTTTCCTCAAAAATTTTAGCTACTTCCGCTAGCTCATCTGTCCCAGAGTAGATTCGCGACAATGGGAAATTTCCACGTTTGGTCGCTTCCTTAAGCGCCCTCAGATCTTCTTTTCCTCCTATTGGTGCTCCACCCTGCCCCCGCGGGTGTTCCTCCGGATCTTCTTCCCCTCGCACGAACTTGGCCAAGAACGCTTGTGAGGGTTGGTCAGGTGCCAGCGAGACAATCTCAAGGCACTTCGCATCGCTCAGCTCCTCCACACCCTTGATTGTAGGTTCAAGCGAATCGGCCGCGATTCCTATGTGCGCCCGAATTACTGGGCGACTTTCCCTTGCCCTTACTTGCTTGATTCGCTCGAGGAGATCGTCCGACCAGGTCAAATCCGCGGCCTTCTTCCCTGGAATACGTTTAGCAAACTGCTCTAGCTCGTCCATTGTGACGTAGTCATCCACAATGATCTCAAAGAAGCCCTTGAATCCTGGTCGCTTCTGGTACTCAGCAGCGACCTTCGCAAGATCGAAATGCCTATCATCAACAGGAGTAAACCGATCTGGCTGCATTATCTGGCCAGTGATGGCTCTCACTAGGTTTGCTGCTGGACGAGTCCCCCCAAACGCATATCTTATTCCTGTTGACTTCTGATCAAGACCGCGTTCAAGGGCTTTCTCGATCAGCTCGGTGATAATTTCATCGACGTGCAGATCGCCCAGCCGATACGAGATCGCTACGACCTCGGGATTTGACTCCTGTATTTTGTTAAGAAGCTCGTCGATAGTGACTGCTGGGCCGAGTTTTATCGCGATGTAGTTCACTCCTAGATCCTCAAGCCACTCTGCAAACTTCTCCGTTCCGAGCGTGTGCACGCAAGGGTCCATAGATCCAGCTAAAACACGTCTTTTCTTTCGTATCTGGTCGCTCATCTGTGCGTTCCTCCAGGCTCGACTTTCACTCAAATAGGCTTTCGATTGCCGTTATTCCATAGCGCTGAGGGGCGCGTGTCGTCATGATATCGCGCCCAACAAGCTCTCCTTCTGCTAGGTATTCCCTACCTATCCATGCACTTGTGTTAATAATCACCTCATCGATGGTTGGGGTCTTCACGCCGACTAACGATCCAATACCTCTTGTTACTACCAAGCCAAATGGGAGATCCTCGCTAAGATAACGGGCTTGAGTATCGATTACATACCCTTGCTCTTGCTCTTTTACCGGCGCCTTTAACGTCTGATATCCCTTATTAGTTTGGAATTTCCTCATCAGGTTGGAGGTATCGGAGATTTCCCCAGCATATGTCTGACTAAGCCAGCGTGATAGATGAACTACATTTGGCATTACCACGCCTGGCAGTACCCGTTCCACTGCATCCCTTATATCAAGCACCTCTTCGCTCATCGCGGACAGAATGGAGGCGGTCTTGGTGTCAACACTCCCGTAGAACAGGGGTACGTCAGATTCAGATGAGTACATACGCTGGAGCCGCTCGGAGAACACCCCGTACATAATGCCCGGATGAATTAGCTGCCCCGTGTTTGTTAGGCTGAGCTCTACCATAGACCCGTAAGGTATGATCTCCATTCCAAATAGCTCGGAGAATAGTCCTGCTTTGCTGGAAGCCTCCTCTGCCGGCATCGAGGCTACCCCTAGTCTTTTCTTAGTACCGTAGATTACAACCGAACGTCCGAACTCCTCAGTGCGGCATGCCCAGGGCAATGTCTGGAAACCAACGAGTATAGCTCTATGCTGCTCGGCCGCCGCAAATATCTCCCTCGCCTGGAATTCCAGACCGCTACGGGCCGGGAGGACTGCTAAAATCCTCCCGCCAATATGGGGTGCAAGCTGGGAAAGGACAGCTTCATGAGCAAATGCTGGCACAGCGATGATAATGACCGGTGAATCTGCGGCCGTCCGAGCATCTCCTGTTACGCGTATCCGTTCAGAGGATACTGCATGTATCTGTCCATTCATATGTACATTAAATTGCGAATGTGTGTCGATAGCATCCTCGAATCGCTTCCTCTCATTTTCAATAGGCAAATACAAGCGTACATGGCTTTGCTGATCATGAAGAAGAATCGTACCAATCAAGGCATGTGCACCGTTTCCTCCACCACACACGGTAACCCAGTTCATACACTGCTTCCTTCTGACGCTCGCTCAACAATCGAACGCATGATCCTCACCAGTGCGAGGTGGACACCCATGGGAATACCATCGACGCTTCCACCTACGTAGCCAGTTACTCCATCAATAAATCCAGCTCGCGCACATCCTTCAAGTAATCTTCTTTCTATATCTTCGTTGTGAAAGACATCGATCCGCTTCGACAGCACACCCAAGCAAGCAGCGATCCCATAAGCCCCCCAGTTGGAGACCGCCGCAACTACCAGCGCATCCGTCGATACAGAAGGCGCAAACCCAGCCAGACCCGTATCCCCAAAGCCTTCAGCTAACACCCTCGCGGCCTCGGCATGAATAACCCCCATTCCTACCTCGTTGCCACCATCGCCAATTCCAACCGTGAATCTGCCTCGCTTGCGGGCTTCGATTACTAACTGGTCAACCTTTGCGCTAGTAGCTGTAACGTTCTCGCCACGACATGAGTAAATGAGGCCTTTCTCGTTCATTCCACCTTTCTCGACAACGATTACTGCGCCTGGTGAGTACAGGTTGAACAAGCGTTTCGCCTCACGCTCTGCATCCTCGAGCGAAACAGGAAACGGCAACACAGCGGCTGGATGTATTGGTCCCTTGCAATTGCGGGTTAGCAGAACAGACTCTGCTGACAGCAACTTGAACCCGGCGCAACCAACAATCTTGCTGAATGCTGGTACAAGTTGTTGCTCGACAAGAAAGATAGGAATAGTGCCGAATGCCTGATGAATCGCTCGCGCAACAATGGTTGCCCCCGGTGGACCATCGGTCTCGGCAATCGTCGGATCCACAGCCGTGCGATCAGGCCAACCCGTGCTGATAAACACGAACTTCTCATTTGTAAGCGAGCGGTGAAGCGACTGAGCCGCTGTCAGAACGAGAGGTTCCCCAGCCCGAGCTCGTGCAGCCTGGTACAACCTGTTAACAACCCCTCTACCGCTGACATCAACTGTTATCAGCCGGTCGATGGCCTCAGAACACGATAGTATTGAGCTTTCAGTGCTTGCCACAAAGCCCCCTCATAGGTATTCGCGTACTTCATCTACCGTTCCGGAGAAATGCTCCTTCATTTCCCGGATTGCCTTATCCACATTCCTTTCTCTTATTGCCAACAAAATCCTTTCATGACGAGCTGCATACTTCTTTATATGATCGGGATCAGAGACATAGCGCTGTATCGATTCCTGCCACAGCTTCTTCTCTTCACTAAGCAGCAGATACTTAAGGAGTTTCTCTACCACGCCGTTATGAGTGGAAGCAGCGACAAGCAGATGAAACTCTCTGTTTGACTGGAAATAGCGCGCCAGGTCGTTAGTTGAGACAGCATCCTTCATACGGTCCAGCGCTTGCTCCAGCATTAAAACATCTTCTTCGGTCGCCTGCTTGACAGCAAGCCTAATTATGCCTTCTTCAAGGAGGCGCCGCGCTTGCATCACCTCAAACGGGCTCTCACTCTCCTCGAGTACCGACATCGTATCACTCACCATCTTGCTAACAGGAGCAGCACTCTTTACGTACGTACCATCCCCGGTTCGAATTTCGACAATTCCCGCAAGCTGTAGCGCGCTAAGCGCTTCACGAACGGGCGGGCGGCTAATCCCAAGCTGGCGCGCTATTTCGCGCTCGGAGGGCAGCTTCGCGCCGTCGGGGTACTCCTGTGACCGAATTTGCTTCAATACCCACTCAGCAACCAACGCGCTCTTCTTCGGCTGAGACTCGGGCCATATATTGGCTTCCACACCGACCTTCCTTTCATGGGTATTACTGGTATTACCAGATTATACTCCCTACCTAGCCGTTGTCAACACCTCAATCACCACTAGCACGTAATCTCCTGGTAATGTGCCATACACGGATAACCGCCAGCAAACACTACTCTACCACGATTGGGCATGTAAAAGACGGTTGAAATCGTACGACTTGGCGGGTCCACTTCCTCATGCCGACACAGCGAATCCAGATCATCACCGTGATACGATAACACACTTTTCCCGCCAGCGAGGCCAGAAACCCCAAGCGACAATAATTCCTGCAATTTACGATACCGTCGCTCGCTTGTACCCTTGAACCTGCGGGTATTAACGTCAACGAACGCTGTTTGCAACACTGGATCAGTGAAATGGTTCGTGTTCACAAGCACGCCACCGGTACACTTTCGTACTGCACACAGCTGGTTACCCAGTTCAGCCACACCAAGGTTGCCACGCTTGTCAGCAAGAATCAAGTTGCCCCTGCCCATCAGTGGGCGCTCTAACACAAGCTCCAGCGCTTCTTCCACACTGCTACAACTCGTTAGAATCTCATGTTCAAGGGCATAGCGGGGAAGGCCAACGCCGATATCCTCTGACACAACATGCGTGTCGGCGACAGCAAGCCCGAGCGCATTCATGCCACTACTGTTAATACCGGGCACACCGTAGGTTGTCATGCCCGTGTACATATACCCTCGCTCTGGGTGAACGCGAATCATTACCTGCCAAGGTCCATACTTGGAATCTGAATCGCGATTCTTTCCAACGATCGCGCCGTCGGATGTCTTCGAGACCGCAAAAGTACTGCAACCTTCACTGCTTCTACAGTGCATAAGATCACGAAAGAAAGCGCCAATGCCCAAAAGAAGCAGTTCCTCATGATCGATAGATAGCTGCTCAGCCATAGCATCCAACCATTGGGTCATTTTCTCGGCTTCCGTCTCTAAAAATGCACGTAGCTCTGACAATGTATGGTCGCTATACGATTCGAGTCTCCGAAATTCCTGCGCCTCATGCTTCACAAATGAACGAAACTGCTGTAAGCGGCCCTCTGTTGCGCAAAGAGCCCGCCCCATAGCCTGGCCAATATCTACTGGTTGCCCTGATATATCTAGTACATCAATCTTAAACACACTGGCCTTAGTATCATTGATCATATAAAGGAACCTGCTATTTCTTCAGCCTCGCCAACTTCGGATCGAAAGCATCCCTCAGTCCTTGCCCCATCAGATTCACGCCCATTACAAGCAGGAAGATGGATAGTCCCGGGAAGGTTGTGATCCACCAAGCTGTAGAGATGTAATCACGCCCCGAAGCTACCATGCTGCCCCAAGTAGCAGTCGGAGGCTGAACCCCTAATCCAAGGAAGCTAAGCGATGCCTCCATAAGGATTACCCAAGCAACACGAAGCGATGCAACAACAATCACCGATGCCATTACGTTCGGCAATAGCGAACGAATAAGGATATGCATATGGCTTGCCCCCACTGCTCGAGCGGCCTCAACATACATCTCAGCCTTAGCAACAAGAACCTCACCCCTGATTACTCGACAAGGCGTCACCCATTCCTTATACACAAGGGCGAGTATGATATTTTGTATGCCTGGACCAAGAACAGCCATAATCGCTAAAGCGAAAATAAGGTAAGGAAAAGCGAGCAGGGTATCCACGATCCTCTGGATAACCGTATCAATCTTGCCGCCGTAATACCCGGAGACAAGCCCAGCAAGCACGCCTGCGCTGCTTGCAATAGCCACGACAACCACCCCAATGAAGATGGACACCCTCGCACCGTATACAATCCGACTGAGCAAGTCGCGCCCGAGGCTATCAGTACCCAACACGTGTTTGCTGCTTCCACCATCTACCCAACTTGGCGGCCGCAATCGCTCCAATAGGTTACCCTTGTTTGGGTCATGAGGGGCAATCATAGGAGCAAAAAGGGCCATAAATATAAAACCTAGTGTTACAAACAGCCCAACCACAGCGGCCCTGTTCCGTCTGTAAAGCTTCCAGAATCTCCTAAGACTCATATGATCTACCTTCCGAGATATAGCACATCAAAGTCTGACCTTTGGATTGAGCAATGTGTATAACAGATCAGCAATGAAGTTCATAGCTACGTAAGTCAACGCATAGACCAATACGGCTCCTTGTACCAGCGGGTAGTCGCGCGTGTATATCGCATTGATTACAAGTCTCCCCAATCCCGGCCAGCCAAATACGGTTTCCACAATCATGTTGCCACCAAGCAACACACCAAAATTGAGGGTTACAACAGTCACTGTTGGTACAAGGGCATTACGCAGGGCATGCTTAAGTATGACTCTCTTCTGTGATAGTCCCTTTGCCCACGCAGTACGTACGTAGTCTTGAGACAGAACCTCCAGCATGCTGGACCGAGTCACCCGCATTGTCAGTGCCGCCATATAGGCTCCCAGTGTAATTGCGGGAAGGAGCAAATGACGCAGCACATCAACCAATGCCCTCCAGTTGCCAGTTATGACTGCATCAATCAGGAAAAAGTTGGTAATAGGCTCTAGCCCACTGGCGTAGCTTACTCGGCCCGCAACTGGAAGGACTTTGAGCTTGACAGCGAACACTATGATCAACAGCAGGCCAAGCCAGAAGCCAGGCATGGATACGCCAGCCAGGGCCGTCACAGTACTGATGTTATCCAGAATAGAATATCGCTTGATCGATGAGATAATTCCAACTGGGATCGCTATTGCAAGCGAGATGAGTATCGCAAGGATGGTTAGCTCAAACGTGGCGGGAAGGCGACTAGAGATCAACTCAGTCACCGGCGCCCGTTGGATAATTGACCGACCAAAATCACCATGGAGAATCCCTGTAAGAAAGCGTGCGTACTGGCTGTACAAAGGAAGATCTAGCCCAAGTTCATGCCTCAGCCGGGCGATTTCCTCGTTGCTGGAGATACTACCCTTTCCCATCATAATCTCCACAGGGTCACCGGGGGTGAGATGCATTATCACGAAGACTATTAGTGTAATTCCTATAAATACTGGGATAATCTGAAGGATACGCCTGACAATATAAGCTGTACCCAATGACGACTCCTTATCTGCTGCACTATTAAGTGAAGCCCCGCTAGGCACGTGCCCTTGCGGGGCTTCTTCTAGCTTCAACTGGTCTTTCTACTTCGCAACCGATACGTCATGCAAATTTATACGGCCATCTGGGCTTGGGCTCCAGTTTTGCACGCGTTTGGCCTTGCCGTAGATCTCCTGCGTCACATATCCCCAGACCATCGGGCACTCCTCGTACACTATCTTCTGTCCCTCAATGAAGCAATGAAGTCGCTCTTGTGAGTCGAGCGTAATTGTGGACAGACTGAACAGGAG
The DNA here is from genome assembly GCA_018399865.1 of Candidatus Bipolaricaulota bacterium. Next base: position 11,039 of record JAGYNL010000262.1, read on the forward strand.
ATCAAGGACCTTGTTAGAGTAACCGGTGTAGTTGCCGCGTTCACCCGCCCCGAGCTTCGGGATGAATATACCCATCGGATCCATGCTGCCGTTACCCCAATCCTGGAGCCACATAGCCCGCTTCCCTGCAAGGAGTTCTGGTAACAGCACGCCCCACTCCCATACCTGCACGGAGGCATCGATCCCTACTTCGCGAAGCATCTGCGCGTACGCCTCTGCTACATCCCTCTGAAAGTCCTCCACATCAATGACTACAGAGAACCCGCCCGTGTAGCCTGCCTGTTCAAGTAAGTCTTTGGCCTTTGTCGGATCGTATGGGTACGGCGCCAGATCCGCGTAGCCAATGGCATTAGGTGAAAGGATTGTCGGTATTCGTGTTGCCAGACCAGAGTACATAACCTCAACGATCTGGCTCATATTAATGGCGTAGTTCATCGCCTGGCGGACACGAACATCATCGAACGGAGCTGCGTTTACATTCATGCCGATAAAGTAACTACGGGTGCCATTGCACATAGCAACCTCTGAATTGGCATCCGCCTCGATCTGGCCAATCAGATCAGCGGGGATGTCTGTAATAATGTCAACCTCCCCTGCCTGCAGCGCCGCTATTCGGCTTGAGGTCTCAGGGATAACCTTAAAGATCACGGTGGTAATTTGCGCGGGGCTGACTGGCGCTATACCAGGCGCGCCCCCGTAGTAGTCATCAAAGCGTTCCATCACGATCTGCGACCCTTTGTCCCAGCGAACGAATTTGAAGGGACCTGTGCCCATTGGATGCTCCGCGAGATAGTCATCACCAACTTCCTCTACGTAATGCTTCGCTACCATCTCTTGAAATGGCAAGAAGGCAAGCAAATGAGGCATAGGGGAATCAAGAATCAGTTTGACCGTGTATTCATCGACAAGCTCGGCACCAGTCACGGAGCCAAGCAAGCTCTTCCGCGGCGATGTTTCCCCGTTGATCATCCCCTCCTTTACGAGCCTGTCAATTGTGAACTTCACGTCCTCTGCGGTGAATGGTTCACCATCGTGCCACTTCACATCCTGGCGAATGTGGAATATCCACTCGGTGGTAGAAAGCTGTTCCCAGGATTCAGCAAGTTCAGCCTCAAGCTCCATGCCTGTTGTGCGAGTCAACAGACCGTCATACATATTGCGAATCACCGTCTCTGTCACACGATCGCGGTGATTAGCCGGATCGAGCGTAATCGCATCTTGATTAAGCCCAACGACGAGCGTGTCACCAGCCGCCCAACCCGCTATACCGATCACCAGCAACCAGCCAATAACAGCAACAATCACCAATTGTGTCTTACTCATAAAACTACCTCCTCTTGATCTTGGTTCTCTTCTAGGCTTGCAGACGCATCCTATTTGCTTACTCGGCTATCCGCTATCACCTCCCCAGCCAAAAAATCGACAATCCCACAGGGATTGCCAAAGCGCTATCTTGTGTTAAAAGCCAAAAAAGGACGTATAGATATAACTCCTAGGAAGAAAAACTACGGCTTTACTCCGCTGTTCTACCCGTAACCTGATGTTTTCATTGACTATCTGCTTGTGGCTTGCTTGTATCCAGAGTATGTGATACTGTAACGTGAGGGTAAGTATTAGCAACAGACTATGCCGGTATGAAGATACAAGTGCTTTGTCGCAATGCTCTGCTTTCACCTATAGCGCTCCTATTATATTGGCAATACCAGTATTACCAACAAAATCAGTATACCGAAATATGCTGCCACTGTCAATAGGCGGCTCTGTCTCATATCAAAATGTACACGAAACGGAATCGTTGCCTCATTTAAGAATGTACACGAAACAGGGGATTCACCCCGTGGAATAACTTCACAAGAACATATTCCACAGGGTAGAGCTATGGTATCTGTTCACCAGTTTGTCAACTGAACGAGGAGATACCACTGGGGCTGACGATGAGCCAGAAACAAACAGTGACCAAGCAGATGAGCCACAAGTACAACAAGGAAACTGTGAAGGAAAAGGGTGAGATCGTGGATTCACTGATCGGGCTCACTGGATACAACCGTTCCTACGCTGCTCGGGTACTAAGAAACCGCAGTAAGCACAAGGTGCTGGGGCGAACACGGCGCGGTAAACATACCCTAACCCTGATTGAAGATGAGCGTACTAAGAGAAAAGCACGGCGCAAACGGGCAGCAAAGTATAAAAACCAAGTGTTCGTTGCGTTGGTGGATATCCCGATCATCTGTGACTGGATATGCGGCAAGGGATTAGCTCCCTACCTGGCTGAGATCATCCCTGTACTAGAACGTTTCCATAAATTGGATATTACAGATGAAGTAAGAGAAAAGCTTCTGACAATAAGTGCAGCTAGCATCGATCAGTTACTTACTCCGGTGAGGAAGCGTTACCAGTTACGCGGAAGATCTCATAGCAAGCCGGGGAATTAGGTATTGCCTCAATAGATTGTACTATGTGGTCACCGTGGATATCGGTTGTTTAAGTCGGAAGAACAAGCTGTCTAAAGGAAAGGTCGCCGTCAAGGGTGAAAAAGCCCCCATTGTGGGTGAGATATGTATGAGCCAGACGATGATCGACGTGACAGGAATGGAGGACGTAGCTGTGGGTGATGAGATGGAGGTGATCGGGCCACAGATACATGCCGAAGAAATGGCATAATGGTCTGATATGGAACTCTGTGAGCTGCTCACGTTATTTTCCAAAATAAAGCATATATATTTGAAATAATCTCGTACAGCTTCTGCGGGAAATACAGAGAGTGTTCTATCATCAGGCTTTATCTAAAACACTTCCCGCAATTTCAGGCCGTAAACCGACAGCTAATATAGAGTAAGGGTTTTCACTGTTTTGTGCTCCGGAGTTTCGGTCCAGTAGATCAAAATCTATGATGATCATGCTTTTGAATGGCCGCAGTATTGGCTTCGGTAATTGGAATCAGATCCTCAGTTGAAATACTAACCAACCGCCAGCTCAGGCGTCTACAACCACTTCTAGATGAGAAGCCATTATGCTATCTAGAAAGACAGGCATCGATGCTTTCGCCCCAAGTGGACTAATCCCTCCCACCTGATAGGAAGTTATGGGCACTGCATGCTAAGAAACCCCACACTTGTTTAGGTGCTGTATTGCAGACATGCTCATCAGATATCTTGCAGTATCAATCCTTCGGCTCGCGCTTTGTACGGTCGCCCCAGTTAAGCTTTTCCTGTAACAGCTCAAAGAAGGACGGAGCATTTGCCATTCGGATTAGTCTAGTGGGTGACGAAGCACGCTTCACAGTAAGCTTGGCATCGGATGGGAGGTCGAAAGCAAAGTCTCCATCAGCGTAGATGCTCACCTGTGTATGTGTACGAACTAACAGAACCTCATTGGCCGGGAACATCACCGGCAGGATTCCCAGCTTGTGTACAGCGAGAGGGCTTGCCAGAATACACGCTGCTGGGGGAACAATCACAGGTCCACCTGCCGACAGATTGTACGCGGTGGACCCAGTCGCTGTAGATAGAATAAGTCCATCTCCAGGATAGCTTGCTACCACTCCCTCGCCCCACAGAAGCTCAAACTCACAGAAACGAAGTGCCGAAGTCCCTGTTACTACTATATCGTTTAGCACAGTCCCGCTGCCTGCCTGAGATGAGTATGACAGACGCATCCTTTCCTCAATGACAAACGAGTCTCGAAGAACTCCTTCTAGGGCGGTGGTAAGGGAAGGAGCCTTTACTTGTGTAAGGAAACCTAGGCTGCCTAGATTCGCTCCAAGAATTGGTATGTTAGAATTCTCGAATATCGAGGCAGCGCGAAGGACTGTTCCATCCCCTCCCAAAGCAACAACAAACGCCCCCTCTTCTTCGGAGAAGCCTGGACGATCAGGATCGACAAGTATGGTTTCGATATGCTTCAGTTGTGCCCATGCCTTTAGCACGGCAAGGGTCCGCAGCGCTCCCTTTTTAACAGTGTTAGCAACGATGTAAATCTTCCTAATATTCATCTATTCTCGTCTTCTCACGGGCTTTCATTTAACGGACCTTCTTTTAACATATTTCCAACGACAGGCAATTCGCTCGATAACATCCACTGCCACATACAAAAGAAGGCCAAGCATTGCCATTGCCACTATCCCCGCAAATGCCTTATCTCTCCTGAACAACATATTCTTGTTGATAAATGAGCCTAGACCGGTTCCCAAGGCCGCTTGCGTTTCTGCAATATAGAGAAAGGCAATACCTAGCCCAATACTCACTCGAACACTGGTAAGGATTTCCGGTAATGTTGCCGGCACAATCACGTGCCAGTACACCTGCCAGCGCGTCGCCCCTGCTGAGACCACACTAGTTACATGCTCCTCATCGATGTTTTTGGCAGCCCCTTGTGCCGAAACGAGGATTTGAAAGAACAGAACAAGGGCTACCATTACCACTTTGGTAGCACTCCCTGTTCCGAATACCACAAACAAGAACAGGATAAGGGCAACCTGCGGAATAGGATAAGTGATGTAGATAATTGGGGAGAAGAAACGATCAAGCGCTGGTTCGCGGCCAATCACTAGGCCAAGAGGCATTGCTCCAGCTAGTGAAATTAGTATCGCCAGTACAAGACGCCAGGCGCTGGCTGCAAAGTTGCGCTGCAGTTCAGCAGCATTTTTCACCACCTGGGACAAAGCATCAAATGGACCGGGAAGCAGGGCAGCATTGTTGATGGCGTTAACAGCAACGCTAGCCATTTCCCATAAAAATAGAAGCGTGGCAAGGCTGACGATATAAGTTAAGACGCGTTTCATCTTTCTAGAGCCTCTCGCAATTGTGATATCACTGCCCGGAAGGCCGACGTTTCACGGTAGTCAAGCCTCCCCATCTCTTTGTTGTCTACGATTCTGCTTATCCGTGCAGGGCGATCTGTAAGCACAATAATCCTTGCGCCAAGGAACGCTGCCTCTTCGATATTGTGCGTCACCAGTATCAGAGAGAAGCCATTTTCGTGCCACAAATTGAGAAACAGGTCTTGAATCTTCTCGCGCGTTAAGGTATCCAATGAAGCTAACGGTTCATCCATTAGCATGACCGATGGTGAAGTGGATAAAGCACGGGCGATTCCAACCCGTCGCTTCATTCCTTCAGAAAGCTCAGCAGGAAAGCGCGACATCACGTTGTCCAGCCCAAGATGAGCCAAAACCTCGGCTGAATTCTGCCTCGGAAAATCGCCATTGAGTAACAACGAGAGATTGGCGTTCTGCCACACCGTCTTCCAGGGAAGAAGGCCGGCATTTTGAAGGATCAAAGCAATTTCCCGTCTAGGCGCAGTTACCTCTTCTCCGGCAATTGTGATAGTCCCCGAATGTGGCTTGAAAAGACCACACAAAGCAAACAGCAGCGACGTCTTCCCGCACCCGGAAGGACCGATCAGAGCCAGGCTATCACCCTTATCCAGGTGAAAAGAGATGTTTTCAACTGCCCGTACGGTCTTCTCTCCTTTTCCATAATCAATGGTTACTCCATCTACATATATCATTTTACGAATTGATCAGTAGTCACATCCTCGTAAACTGGATGTTTCCATGTGTAACCTTTCCACTGCTCCCATGCAACAACATCCTCAAATTTGTCCTTGGGGAGCATCGCCGGATATGGAAAGCAAGGTATGTCAAATTTGTCAAGAATGCCTTCGGGAACGCTCTCTTCTGTTAGTCCGGGGAAGAATAGCGAAAGAGCAATATCAATTCCTTCCCTCATCAATTCGTCTCTGGTTGTTCGATTTATCTTATCAATAGCCTCTCGGTAAACATCATAAAATTTGCCAACTACACCAGGGTATTTGTCGACCATTTCCCTACGGAAAATTACAACGCTAGGTAAAATTTCAATCCCCTCGAAATCTGACAGGTGAATAAGCTTTGTGCCTGGCTTTAGCGGGGGATATTCACATAGGTAGGTTATGTAGGGCTCTGGTAGAACAGCCGCATACAAAGAGCCAAGGTTGAGGAACATAGACAGCTGCAGCATGTTGTTCCAATAGGAATAATGCTTATCCGGATCCACAGTGTGACCCAGGCTTATAAGCAATGAGTCAAGCGCATACTCTATATCACTCATTTCGGTGATTCCAATCGACCTCAGCGTGTTTCCCGCCTCTGTCCGATCAAGCAAATCGTCCACTGATTCTATTCGGAAGTAACTCTGGGTCAGAAGAGCTAAACTTCCTGTCTGCTGTGGTTGATATGCGATACTGGTGATCAAAACGTCAACACCGTTAGCAACAAGCAAGATGGCGGTTGATACATCACATATCATCGCATCGATTTCACCTGCCATCAGGGCCAGCGTACGGGCTTGGTTATCACTTAAGCCAACCACCTCTACTTCAAGTCCATTCTGTGCAAACATATCCCATCCGTTAGCGAAAGCTATGGGAAGGCAACCCATCACCGGGGGTAGACTGAGGTGCAGCCGTGGGGCAGCAGTTACTACAATAAAGGATGTGAAAATGAGTATGGCAAACAACAAAAATACGAATCGACAAAAACGAATCATACGTTCCTCCTTGACTATTACAACACGTATTTACCGATTATACTGCACCCATCTTAATCAACAACTGGAAACCGGCTAATGATCAAAGCCAGGACCGGCTATCATTCTTCGTCATACCCCCGCACCTGCAACGATGTCGCTAGCTTGCAGCACGACAATTCTTACTAAGAGAAAGCTTTGATCATAGGATCTTTGGTAATGACGGGCGCTTTACGTGTATTGGTTTTCGGGGTACGATCTACATCCATGAATCGATTGAGCGGATGGTTGTGGAAATATCGGGGACGGATCCTGCTGGGATTCGTATCTTTGTTGGTTGTTGACGGGGCTACGCTCATTGTGCCTCTGGTAATAAGGGAAGCCATAGACCGTCTGGCTAGCGGCCAAGGCGGGCTGCTGATGAGCGGAGTGTACATCATTAGCCTCGCTGCCGTTGCTATGGCTTTCCGCTTTCTTTGGCGGTACTTCCTCATCGGAAGCGCTCGCCAAATTGAACGTGACCTTCGCCAAAAGCTCTACAATCACCTGCTTCGCCTGTCTGCGTCCTTCTATAATGAACGCAAGACAGGCGATCTGATGGCTCACGCAACAAATGATATAGATGCAGTCAGCCGCGCCTGTGGATTCGGTGTTCTGACTGTAGCGGATCCCTTGTTTATGATCCCAGTTGCACTGGGGATAATGCTTACCATCAATCCGCGCCTAACTCTGTACGCGATAATCCCCCTGCCAGTACTGACCGTTTTCATGCTTACATTTGGCAGAATGATCCATCACCGATTTGAGGTGGTGCAAGAGGCTTTTTCCGACCTGATGGAGAAGGTAAGAGAAAACGTGGCCGGTATAAGCGTTGTTAAATCGTTCGTGCAGGAAGAAGGAACTCAGCGAAATTTTGCTGAAACAAACAGCGATTTTATCGACAAAAACATGTCTTTAGTTCGGGTCATGGGCTTGTTTCACCCGCTAATTACACTGCTAGGGGGAGCAACCATGGCCATCATCCTGTGGGTGGGGGGAGTGGGTGTAATAACCGGCTCCATCTCCCTAGGGGATTTCGTAGCATTCAACCAGTACCTTACAATGTTAATCTGGCCAATGATATCATTGGGATGGGCGGTAAATGTTATACAGCGCGGACGAGCATCACTTGAGCGCATCAACCGTCTCCTTGTTTCCTGCCCCGAAATCGTCGGTCCACCACACCCGCAAATCGCTGAAGGATCAAGAATAGATATCGAAAACCTCACTTTCTCATACCCATCGCGTAATGGAGACACCCCAGCAATCTCTGATATAAACCTATCAATTGAGGAAGGAACCACCCTGGGTGTAGTAGGATTAACTGGTGCAGGGAAAAGCTCTCTAGTGCGGTTAATCCCGCGCATATTCGATCCCCCACCGGGCAGTGTACGCATTGGCGGAAAGGACGTACGCCAACTTGATCTGGCAAGACTGCGGCAAATGATCGGTTTTGTTCCCCAAGATCCTTTCTTGTTCTCCGCCTCAATAAGGGAGAACATCGCCTTTGGTAACCCTTCAGCTAGCCAACAGGAAGTAGAAACCGTAGCTCAACTTGCCGGCATCCACGATGAGATTATCGCTTTCCCTGAAAGGTACGAAGCCAGGGTAGGAGAGCGGGGAATCGCCCTCTCCGGAGGCCAAAAGCAAAGAGTAGCAATAGCTCGTGCTCTGTTGATAGATGCTAACATCCTCATATTTGACGACCCTCTTTCCGCTGTTGATGCAGAGCGCGAGACGTTTATCTTGAGAAACCTACGTAAGTTCTTCCAGGGGCGGACCACTATCGTGATCGCTCATAGGCTGTCCGCGGTAATGCATGCCGACTGGGTAATAGTTGTAGATAAAGGACGAATTGTTGAACGTGGAACACATGCACAACTGCTGGATAAGCAAGGAATCTACAGCAGGATATGGGCCCTGCAGCAAGCAGAGAAGGAGGTGAACCGTGAGTCATCATGATGAGTATCTGGACGAGATAACAGGCAAAGCCTTCGACTTACGGCTAATGCGCCGCATGTTTCACTTCCTGAAACCCTACTGGCGAGTATTCCTAGTATGCATTCTGTTAATCCTTGTCCTTACCGGAATTCAAACGCTACTACCCTACATCACAAAGATTGCCATAGATGAATTTCTTACACTTACTTACGCCATTGTCACACTAGACGAGCCGCCATCCATGGGCCAGCCAATAGCCCTAGGAGACAATCGATATCTTGTATCGATGGAACACGTTACATCTAAGCAGAGCGAGGCTTGGGAACTATTAGGAGATCTATCTGCAAAGCGCTACTTGTTTATTCAGCAAGGAAGCGCACACCAGGATGTGGTTAGTCGCTATCCTGAGGCATTTACTCCTGTTGCTACGGGCTTCTTCGCTTCAGAGGACCAACTGCATAGTCTCCCTGCATCAGAGACCATCGCGCTGCGGCAGAGCGCGGTTGCTGGCGTCATCCGATTAGCAATCCTGTTTGCCATCGCCCTTGTAGTTCGCTTCCTATTCGGAGTAGGACAGGTTTATCTGCTTCAACTAACCGGCCAGAAGGTGATGTATGACATGCGCCGCGAGATCTTTGGCCACATTCTACATCTCCCGCTTTCCTATTTCGATCGCAACCCTGTGGGCCGGCTCGTAACTCGGGTTACAAACGATGTCGCGGCAATAAACGAGATGTTCACTTCCATGCTTGTAAACCTGTTCCGAGACACCTTTCTCATCTTCGCTGTCATAGGAATTATGTTTTCCTTGCAATGGCAGGTTTCATTGCTAGTCCTGGCGCTTTTGCCCTTTGTCATGCTGGCGGCAGTGGAGTTTCGCAAACGCGTGCGCGCCGCGTATCGAGAAGTACGCCGACAGATTGCCAGACTGAATGCCAATCTTCAGGAATCAATATCCGGCATAAGGATCATCCAGGTGTTTGTGCAGGAGGTCAAGGCAAACCAGCGCTTTCAAAAGATAAACCTAGATAAGTACAAAGCCAACATGCGCCAGCTACTTACATTTGCCATATTTCGTCCTTTGATGAGCTTCCTCAGCTCGTTCGCCATTGCTCTGGTCATTTGGTATGGGGGACGAAATGTTCTCCTGGGAAGCCTCTCCTTGGGTGCCTTGACCGCGTTTATTCAGTACGTACGCATGCTGTTTGAGCCCATCCTAGAACTCTCAGAAGGCTACAATGTGCTTCAAGCCGCCATGGCTGCCGCTGAAAGGATCTTCATCCTACTTGACGAGCCAGAGGAGGATCGAGGCGGAACTAAGAAGATCGAGAACGTTCAAGGCGAGATAGAGTTTCGTCACGTGTGGTTTGCCTACAATAACACAGACTGGGTGCTAAAAGATGTGTCCTTTGTTGCCAAACCCGGCTCCAGGGTTGCCATTGTGGGGCCAACCGGCTCCGGGAAAACAACTATAATACGCCTATTACTGCGGCTGTACCCCATCCAGAAGGGACAGATATTACTGGATGGAATTCCTATCCAACAACTTGATCTTGCTTTCCTCCGATCCCGCATGGCTGTGGTCCTACAAGACGTGTTCCTTTTCTCTGGGGACATTTTGGAGAACATCCGCTTACATTCAGGAATCCAAGCAGAGGAAGCAATCGACGCGGCCCGCTTCGCCAATGCTGATTTTGTGGAAGACTTGCCAGAAAGGTATGCAACCGAGGTGAAAGAACGCGGAGTAACACTCTCTGTGGGTGAGCGACAGCTGCTTTCCTTTGCCCGGGCAGTGGCCTTCAAGCCCGAGATCCTGGTCCTGGATGAGGCAACCGCAAGCATCGATTCTCACACAGAAAGCCTGATCCAGAATTCGCTGAAAAGGATCATGGAGGGAAGAACTTCCCTGATTATCGCTCACCGTCTATCCACAATTCGCCAATCTGATAACATTATCGTATTGCACCACGGCAAAATCGTGGAAGAGGGAACTCACAAGGAGCTTATCACCCTAAACGGCCTCTACGCAGCTCTTCACGCCATGCAGTTTGCTAACTCGAGTGTAGAAGAGTAAACACCCCTTACCGACCCCAGCTTCGCGCCTGCTAACCTTGATCATCTTGATCTAAGCTTCCAGGGCTTGTCGACGAAGATCAATGCCAGGACGCAGATCTTTCTCGTACAGGTCGTCTTGCCGGGTTGGGCGCATCCCCGCCCTTTCATAGACCCGGTTCGCGCCGGTAAGGCTAGTAGCGTCAACCCCTAGACCAACCCTTTTCTTACCCCGTCTGCCAAACTCAGCAAACAGATGATTCAACAAGGCTATCGCTACGCCTCGCCGGCGCCAGGGCCTTCTAACCCCCAAGATATCCACCCAACCCATCTGCGGATCCTCCGTCTCCTTAGGCCAACAAAGAGCCATACCAACAATCTGCTCTTTCTCTATGGCTAGAAACCAAAGGGAGGGATCGAAGTTATGGTCACTTGTGATCCAATGCCTCCAGAAGCCTATTCGCTGCTCCAAAGGCGCATCTACATCTCCCCAATGATCCTTAAACGCATCCTGCACAGCTATGATGGTTGGCTCTAGATCCTTAGAGGGATCAAAAACGCGCACGGTGATACCATCAGGCCATTGTGACTGAAAGGCTCTTTCTGCAAGTTCTATTTCCATGCGATAGAAATGACGCACCAGCCTATATCCATATTTCCTCAGCAGAGCCTGAGTCCGTTTATCCTTGGAGTTTATCGATTGGCTAAGGGTAACCTTGGCCTCCATCGGGGCCTTATCGATGGCAAGCCGCGCCCTTTCTTCTTCCCACTGTAGCAGAAAGGAACCGATACCCAATCCAAGGTAATCAGGATGCACTCGGCCCCAACTATGTACACTCACATGCGGCTTCCGGGCATCCCATACCTCAGCGTATCCTACCAGATCACCATCATTACTTATTACAACTCGTGTGTCAGTATCCAGATTGAACAACGGGGTTTTCCACTCTACACCTTGATCATGCACATCGTGTTTTTTAACCCCTAGAAGATCTAGCGAACAAGCATTAAATAATGATACAGTTCTTTCCAAATCGCTCATCATTGCCGGACGAACGGTGAAGTCGCGTGGCATATATAATGACATCTTAACTCCTTATAGTAATCATATTAACGAATCGAAGCTGGTTTAATGGAAGACAGTTATCTAGGTATCAGCGCTTAGGGGATTTCTGTAGCTTGATGCTTCTTTAATATAAGTACCAAGCTAATAACGCTTATCGTGAGGTCTCTCCGGAAAGCCCACAGGAAGCGCCCATCAAATAGCTTTTATTTGTTTTGGTAATCATATCTCGCCTCCCTATAGGTACTCTAAACAGGATGCCCAATTGCATCGTATGCCCTGTTACAGGTTTCAAGTATTATATTGACCAGACTCATCAAGTCAAATCTGGAGCTTTCAGGCCAAACCATAATCGAAAAGTCGGCCATTTCCAGTAAACGAGCCTTACATTACTCCCGCGGCCTTGAAGACCACTTTTCCTAGGCCCGGTTTCTGCGCTTCATAGCAGTTTATAAAGCACTTGAGACCCCCAGTAACACGCAAAAAAGCATCAGCCACACAATCCTTCCATGCCAAGAAAGACATCACTAGCTCCAGCCGTGTTCCCAATGCTGTGCTCAATCCTCATACAAAAGATCAAAAATGACGTGCAAGAATTTGCGTAGCTATCCCGCTCTCCTCCTTCCCAGAAGTCACGTTGCAACCGTGTGCAACGTGACTTGTCTTATGCGCAGGGTATAATCCTTAGATCTCAAGAAAGAGGAGAAGGTTATGGACTACCAGTCACGTTTGGATAACCTAAAAAACGAGCTTCGACAAGAAAGAATAGACGTTCTAGCGCTCATTCCCGGAGCAAACTTCACCTATATAACGGGGATGTTCAAGGAAGTAAGCGAGAGACCGTTTGTTGTGTTTATAAATTCATCGGAATCATCTCCTCCTTCGGTTCTGCTTCCTTACCTGGAAGTAGAGACTTTTCTTGAATCAGTTTCCTACCCAGCTGATCTGATTTCCTACACAGACGAACAAGGCTACGCGCCAGTATTTGCTCGTGCATGCCAGGGCTTCAATGATCAAGGGTTGGTGGTCGGTGTAGAAGAGCGATCCATGCGCATGCTAGAGCTGCGTCAAATCCAGCAAAATGCACCCAAGGCAAAGATCGTAGTGGCCGATGATTTGCTCGCCAAAGCAAGAATGCAAAAGGACGAAAAAGAAATCGAGGCCATACGTAACGCAATTAGGGTAAGCGAGCTATCGCTCGAGTCCACCATTGCGCAAGTGAAGCCGGGCATGACTGAGCGCGACGTAGAGATGATCCTAAGCCTGGAGATGCTTAAGCACGGAGCAGATGGTCACGGATTTCCGCCTATTGTTCTCTCTGGACCTCGGGCTGCATTACCACACGGGGTTGCCGGAGAGCGTCACGTACAGGAAGGAGACTGTTTGCTGATTGATTTTGGTTTCCGTGTTGGCATGTACTCCGCTGACATTACTCGTACATTCGCTATTGGCACCTCCAATCCTGAGTGGAAAGAAATCTATGATTTAGTACTAGCGGCTAACCAGGCCGGTCGTGACATCGCCAAACCCGGTGTTCAGGCAGCAGAAGTAGATTACGCAGCACGTAAGGTTATTGAAGATGCAGGATATGGCAAATACTTTAATCATCGTACAGGACATGGTTTAGGCCTAGATATCCACGAGCCACCGTATATTGTCTCGGGAAATAAGACCCTTCTTCAGCCGGGTATGGTTTTTACCGTTGAGCCAGGCATATACTTGCCGGAGAAGGTTGGCATACGTATCGAAGATGACATCGTGATAACCCAGGAAGGGGCAAAATCTCTATCAACCTTCTCCCGTGAGCTTACCTCGCTTTAGAAGGATAAACACACACCTCGTTCAGCGGGCAACCCAAGCAGAGAGGCGACCTTAAGCGACATCGCTCCTTTCCATGCCGTACAAGCAGCGCATGATACTCGTTGTACAGGTTCACATCAGAAGGAATGCTTGTCATGAACAACTTGCGTAAGCTACCATATGTCTCATTACCATTGATCAATCCTAAGCGCTTAAGAACACGGCGAGTATAACCATCAATAACAAAGCTTGGCTTCTTAGCAGCGTAGAGAATTATTGAATCAGCTGTCTCTTCCCCAATGCCACGCAGCAGGAGCAACCGACCCCTCATTTCCGCTACCGAAAGCGCGAAAAGCTCACTCAAATCACCATGATATTCCCTTATCAGGTATATTGAGAAACACCGCAGCTTTTTTGCTTTCTGATTGTAATATATTGTGGACCGTATATGCTCTGCCAGCTCTCCCAACGATGCCTGCGCAATTGCTTCCACGGATAGAAGGCCAGCCTTCTTGAGAGCAGCTATTGCTCGCTCTACATTCCTCCACGCTACTGCTTGGGTAAGTATGGCTCCAACCGAGATCTCAAAAGGATCCTCACCAGGCCACCAATGTTGCTCTCCGTACGCCTCAAACAGCTTGTCATAGATGGAAATTAATCCCAGGCTCACCCTACTGGCCATTCAAGAACGTTTTAATGGAAGCCACAATCGCATCCGCCAGCTTGCTTTGATACGAGATATTCTGCAAAAGTGTTGCCTCGGCAGGGTTGGTGAGAAATCCCGTTTCTACCAATACTGCTGGCATCTCGGCTCGCCCGATATATAAGTTGCGCCATTTGACTCCTCTATCAACACTCGCAGTTACGGCCACAAGCTTTTGTTGCAGAATTTCCGCCAACAGATAACTTCGCGCATCAGATCTTTGCCCTTGATCTAACAACACCTCTATTCCTGTCACACAAGAATCACTAAAAGCATTGGCATGAATACTTATGTACATGTCCGCATTCATCTCATTGGCCCATGAGATACGATCAGTAGTCCGTATGTACTTATCATCGCGCCTGGTGAGCACCACATTAAACTGAGACTGGGGCAGGGATTTTATGTATATCATCTCGGCTATTGCCAAGGTAATGTCCTTCTCTTCTACGCCACCAACGCCGATTGCCCCCGGATCTTTGCCTCCGTGACCCGCATCTATTACCACAAGATATGTATAACTGGGAATAGGCGCTTGTTCACCAGCCCCCATGGACAAACATGAAACAGCTATGGCCAACAAAACCATACTTATTGCAGGAATTCTCAGTGGGCGTTCCAAGCAAGCATCACTCCTTTGCCATAGTAGCACAATACTTTACCGAGGCTCCCCGCACCAGCCAAGTTGTCAGCCGCCGCTAAGACATGTGAGCCACAGACAAAACTTCTGGTTCCTTTCTTACAGGACCAATTGGCAATTGACTACCCCGAGGTTCTTCGTACACCAGCGCTTTCAAATGCTCTCTATGATATGAACTCAAGAATCTGCACTATCAATAGATAGATGCCAATCTGTGCCATTTTGCCGGACAAGACAACACGCCTTACTTAAGTAGCTGAGCAATTCCAAGTTACAAACCAATCATACCACTTAACTTGACAGGCAAATCGCCCTTTCGTAACATTTTCTTGTTTCCTGGGTGGTTAGCTCAGTTGGGAGAGCAACGGACTCTTAATCCGTGGGTC